>CAYFHZ010000169.1:0-6414 GCA_964342535.1 uncultured Bacteriovoracaceae bacterium
TAAACTCCGCAGTTGAAATCGACCTAACTGGCCAAGTTTGTGCAGACTCCATTGGGCACAAAATTATATCAGGTGTTGGTGGCCAAATGGACTTTATGCGAGCCGCAGCACTTTCAGAGAATGGTAAACCTATTTTTGCAATGCCATCTAGAACAGGTAAAGGAATTCCTAGATTTGTTTCAACTCTTAAGCCTGGAGCAGGAGTTGTAACAACAAGATCACATGTGCATTATGTAGTTTCTGAATATGGCCATGTTAATCTATATGGAAAAACTCTTGGGGAAAGGGCCAAGGCCCTCATAAGTATCTCACATCCAGATGATAGAGAATTACTTCAAAAGCAGTGGAATGAAATTAAAAATCAGGTTTCACATTAATCGGCTAATTTACCATCTACAAGAGTGACCTGTCTGGTGGCCATTTGAGCAAATTCAGGATCATAGGTAACTGCAAAGACTTTTGATTTTAAAATTAAATTAAAACCATCTTTTAACCATCCTGATATGGTGCGAAGAGTATTCAGTAATATAAAGATTCCCTTCACTATCAAAGGCCAGGCCCCATGGGGAAGAAAGACCTGCAGACGAAGCTGAAACACCTTCGTCTTCATCAAACTCAGCTGACTCAGCAGTTAACGATGCTGCAGATAAGTTACCTATTCTAAGACTAGGGTAACCAGTTGAGCGGTATACACAGATAACATTATGCCCGATACCATTTGCATTTCTATTAGCCCCTTGGGTATAACAAATCTGCTCATCTTCAAAACTTGCAACAGCTGAAGTATATCCATCTGTTTGAATAAGTTTTTCTACTGTATTACTGGCAACATCAACAGCACCAAAAAAGTTAATAGTAGAACCTGATAAATTTACATATTTAATATAAGAAGGATTTGATAACCATCTATCAACTACAAAAAAATTGGTACTTACTGCATAGGTACTATCACCATCAATTTCAAGATCACCTGGATTATTAAACTTAACTGAACTAAAGGTACCACTTACATCCCCAGCAGACTCACATTGACCAATATAGGCATTAAGTACACCTGAACTATTCACCTTAAGAATACAATCCATGTACCTATCAGCTATAAGCATATTTGAATCATCTGAACTGGCGACAATACCAATTGGATATCTTAAGGCACTTGAAGTCGCATCAGCTCCTTCATAACTACCATCCCAGACCTGACATCCAAGAGCAAAATTTCCAGCAACATCATTAACTTTATCACCAGGAATAGATTCACCGTACAAAGACTCAGTTGTGGTAAGCATATTGAATAAACGGGCTTGACAATTTCTTAACGCTCCATTACTTCCTTGATAATCAGTGTAAAGTGCATAAGAAGCATCTGATTGAATATATATATCACCTATATTTCTAAAGTAGACATCTTCTGGATCTGCTGATGGGGTATCAGCATTATTTGAACTTCCTCTTCCCACAGCAAGCTCTACGTCACCTGTATCTAAATCAAGTTTTCTCATTCTTTGAACACCATACTCATAAAAATAAAGAGCATTTTCACTAGCTGAATAACTTAGTGCTCTTGGACGATAAATGGATCTTTTATTCGCCTGTTTTGCATCTTCACCGTCATAGTCATTGATTTTTATATTTCCAATAAGATCATCTGATGCACCACTTGTAGTGGAGGTGTCAAAACTTGCAATCATTGCATTATTAAGATCTGCAATATAAAGAGTTGCTCCATCCATTAATAAACCAAGTGGATGTTTCATATGTGTACTTAAATAAGCAGGCTCGCCTCTAGCATAATCGTAACCATTATTATAACCATAGACATTGTTCATCTTTCCGCCACTTACAGTACGTCCTCCCAAAGTAATATCTGAAGAGGTTAAGTTTTGAAGTACCAATGTATGTCTAGATTGTTGAGACCACAACAGACCTTTTGTGACTCCACCATCAGAGTAGACTTCAATATCGTATGGTCTAATTCTATGTCCTGAATCATTCCAAGTCTTATCACTAAATGAATCAGAACAGCCTTTTCCCGTAACAACCATGACTGTATTATTAGCACTTGCTGCCGCTGACCCGCCGTGAAAATTTATAGCACTTCCAGTACTCGCTGCCATAATTCCACAACTATTAAAATCACCAATATAAAGAATATCTGAATTTGGATCTTTAGCTACCGAGTAAGTTCTTCTCGTTGTAGCTGCTGGATTTGAAGATGCTGTTCCAACAGCTCCCATTGAATATGATCCACCATATTTTATAAGAGGGTAACCAGTATCCGAATCTGTTTTATAGGCCATGATGGCGGCCCAGCCTGAGGATGTATTATTATAGCAAGTAGAATAAATCGTGTTTTTTGATTCATCAATTTCAAGACCAATTGGTCCTCTACAGCGGTGATCTTTTCTTGGGTCCCCTTTTACACCAGTATTATTATATGAGCCTGCCCAGTATGTACCTGCACCTGTATTGTCAAATCTAACGACTCTATTATTTGCATAATCTGCAACATACAAAGCTTGTTCACTTGTAGAGTAGGCCATATCTCTTGGTTGATTGAGATAAAATTCTTGATAAGTTTTTCCATCTGTTCCTGCACCGTGATTAGGCTGTCCAAACATTGCTTTTATTGTATTTGCTGCGACAGTTTTTCCAAGAACAGTAATACTTGATCCAGTATTATTGTAGTACCAAATCATATGTCTATTATGTTCCGAAATAAAATATCCACCACCTGGAAATTTCTCAATATAACTTGGGTAAATTCTTACATCTTCATGATCTGCCGTTAAGCCAGATCCTACTCCTTTGTATCCTGCCAAAGTACAAATTTGACCACTTGTTAAATTATTACAAGTATCAGAAAAATAATTTACATTCACATTCCAAGTAATTTCCTGTGACTCATAACCATCACTAACCACAACTTTAACTGTATGATCACCAATAAGAGTTTCATCACAATTTGGAGAAAAAGTCGAATCTGTTGTCATAGGGTGAACAGCAAGATTATTAGTATGTGTAAGAGAGCTATGTGCACTTCCATCAAGATACCAATCCATAGTAAAACTTTGCCCATCACTCCAATTAGCATCACTTACAGTTAGTTGAAAGTTTTTATTTGAAGCACAGTTCATTTTGACAGTCGAGGTATTACTTGGAGACTGTGTCGTAATCTGTGGCTTTTGATTAATCACAAGATTAAACGAATGAGAGTCAGATGTAGCTAGATTGTCAGTCGCTGTGGCTTGTAAAGTATACTCTCCTGGAGAAAAATCGCCCCCCCCAATAGAACAACTAGCAAGATTATTACAAGAGGCAATGGTACTACCCGGAGTGATAAGCCAACTGTAAGTCATTGGAGCATTACCTGAGGCGGAAATCAAAAATGGCTGACTTCCTGTACTTAAAATGACAACAGGATCATTCGTTGGAGAATAAGAATCAACGGAAGCTGCATTAGGATTGGTGACAACAACTGCAAGAGAGTATTCGTCATATTCACCGTTCTGATCTGTTGCTCTTAATTTGACAGTATTATTTCCTGTCATCGCACAATTGGGTGTGAACATAACACTTGAAGTTGAAGTCGTATTTGTCATAACAAGATTACTGGTATTTACTGACCCATTTAAAAAACCTGTAAATGAAATTGTATCTCCGTCAGCATCAACAACAGAAATATCCATTGTAAAAGTTCCAGACGAGCAACTAATTGTTTGAGTTGTATTAGATGTTAAACTCACTACAGGCGGAGTGTTTTTCGCCACAGCAAAAGTGACAGAATCTGAATTGATAGAGTTTGTAGCATTTACTTTTAAAAAATGCGCTCCCGTCGTCATCGTTGAAGCATCTAAATCATAAAAAGGTGAACTTGATTCTTGTATTGTCGTTCCGTCTAAAACAAATTGATACGTAACATCTCCTGCACCAGAGCTCACTTGAACTGCAAAAGTTTGATTTTCAGAGCTTGTAAGAATTATATCGGTACTAATTGGTGAGTGTGATTCAATTGATAACTCTTTTTCAGTTGAAGAATCTTCACCAGACTCAATGGCCTGGTTATCTTCAAGTGTTGCAAAACCATCGCCTTGCGTTCCTTCACAAGAAAGAAAAATCACTAAAAAAAATAAATATAAATATCCAAAATTTCTTTTCATCTTCATCTATTATGTGTCTATCGTAAAATCTCACCTAATTATTAAGACTTATTTAACACATACCTAGTCTTAGTAGTTTAGAGGTGCCAATAACTAGAGGCATATTATCTATAGAAGTACGTGATTCCTCCTATAACCATTATTTCAGTTGCTGTTCCATCATTTGGTCCTTGTAAACTAGTAAGCTGAAATTCAGCAAAAAAACCTAAATTATTCATCCAACCAGCTTCAACACCAGATCCAACACTGAATCCTGAGTATGATGTTTCAATTGATTGATACTGCCTTTGATTAAAGCCAAAAAAAACATAAGGATTAAATATTTTAATCATTTCAATGCTAATATCCTCAAAACTAGTTGTTTTATAAGTACTGGTTCCAAAGGGATAATAACTGACCCCTACCGCCGGCCCATAAGCTTTATCACCTGTAAACGTTTTTTCAATAATAAGATTATAAGAAAGAAGAAGTTCAAAATTATTCAAAAAATCAGAATGATATTGAAATTTATACGCTCCTAAATTTGAAGTACTTGTCGCTGTACTGTTTACCTCTGCATTAAGAGAATACATACCAGTACCAAGGGAAAGTTTATTCGCATAAGCATTTGCTGAAGTAAGAAAAATAAAGAGAAAGACTTTAAGCAACATCATCTTGTTCAATATCTTTTTGAGTGGCTTCACTAAAATTAATAACTTCTTCTAATTCATTAACAAGTTGGGATATATGATGTCTTATCTCTGAGCGGTTCAAAGTTAAACCAGGCCCTTGATCCAGAGTTGAGAGATGACGACCAAATAAATACCTCTCCTTTTCAGTCATGAGTTCAGTTAGTTTTTCTTTTTCTTGTCTATCTATATTGAAGCAAGCAAGTGCCCAGTCTTCCAATGAGTACTTCTTATAAATTAGTGCTCTCTTATCTTTTTCAAGTTCAAAAAAATGAAAAAAAGGAGGACGAATATTTTTTAAATTATGATCACTGCCTAATACAGTATAAATTTCTTTTTCTTCATGTGGCTCAACTTTATCAAGATATCTTAAAAGGTCTTTTCTATTTTTAAATGCTTGAAGAGACTCAAAATCATACAAAGGTGACATTTTATATGATCTTTCTAACATAGAACTTAGCTCTTCATTGCTAACACTATATGCTGGTGCAGACTCAGCAAGAACACCTCCCCATGCTCCCGGAAAACATTCTTTAGAAGCTGGTATCGCTATATCTTTAGGTAAGTGAAATAAAATAAACTGTGCTAAGTTTTTATCAAGAGTTTTAATAAAGGGAACTAAATGCTCTCCCATTCTCCAACACTGAATAAGAATCTCTTCAAGGTCTAGACTTTCATGTACAACTCTTTCTCGAAGCATTTTATCAAGATAGCTGACTACATTTCGACTAGGAACCCCCACCTCTGAAAAGCCTTTGAACCATAACTCTTGTCTACCTCGTTGATAAATTTTCTTTTGCATACTTTGAGGAAATTCATATATAAGATAGCTAAAACTAGAAAAATCAACAGTTAATAATTCTTCCAAAGTTTTAATATCATTTAAAGTGGGAAACATTTCTGACTCAAGAATCTGTTTAATTTTATGATCAACGATCTCATTTATTTTCGTTGGATCTTGGATTTGAAGATCACCTTGAAGACCACCACTAAGCTGAGAGACTTGTGTCCCTAGATTCGAAGGCTTAGGTGTAATAGATAGTGATGATAAATTATCATTTGTCTTTTGAGCGTTTGTAGCAGGAAGAATTTTTTTGTTGATAATCATTAAACTCAATAAGCCGATAAGTAAAATCCCTCCTCCGACAGTAAATATTAAAATCGTATCTAAGTGCTCACTTATCTGAAATTCTTTTTCTAAAACGGGAGATGAGATAAAATCAATTGTCACTTCATCTCTTCCTGGTCTAAGGTTGGCGTCTAAGAGAATCGCCTCTTTAAATTTTGATCTATCAGGAATAGAGATACTTTTTTCTATATAAATTGAAACCTTCGCTTCTGCAATCCTATTATAAAGCGAGTAAATACTTACTTGTGGGTCATCCCACTCATCAAGTACGAGATCTTGCTCATACTCCATAAAGGGAAGATCTTGTGAGTTATTGGTTACAGCTCTTCTTAATGGCTTGACTGAGACTTTAACCACATTTTTTGAATTTGGTGCAAATTTTTCTAAAAAGTGATTTACATCCCCGTTAATAATATTTTCCAACTCTAGGACCCTCGATTGATTTGACTCGGCTCCAAGA
>CAYFHZ010000170.1:0-6408 GCA_964342535.1 uncultured Bacteriovoracaceae bacterium
AACTATCAAGAGCTTTATCAACTAAGGCCGAGTTATTAGCACTTGCTGAAGCGAGGCTTGCATCTGCAAAACCACTCGTAATAGGCTTAATTGCACTCAAAGCACTTTTAAGTGCTGTTGGGTCTAATCCTAGATTAGTTGCAGCAACAACTTTTGTACTTATACAAGTACCTGTTGTTTTACAACTACAATCATCATCTGCATTTCCGCTGCTATCAGTACACACGTATGCATAAGATTCCTCGGAAGTCGTCTCACTACTTAAGACACTTGGTTCACAGTACTTATTATAATTAACTGGGTCTGAAGTTGCAGAAGTATCTTCTGCACAAAAACAAGACTTTTGAGTATACGGATTACATTCACCGGCTTGAGGGAGATCTTTGGCCATTTGCTTGAGGATGGCATATCTTTCAGCATGTGCATCTGCTTTTTTCTTATAATATAACGCAATAAATGTTGCTGCAGCCATTTTCGCCCATACTTTCCAGTCTCCGGTATATGATGCTTGAGTTGCATAGGCCACATAACATGCGGCAGTTGCTCCCCAAATTGCAGTTTGTACTGTAGAAGCTTTCTTAAGTGTTTTATGACTATCTGCTAGGGCATAAAAAGTAGCAGCCTGAGTCGCTTCTGCTGTTTCTGAAATATAAGTTTGCTCAGTTTGATTATTTTGTATCGTGGTATAAGCGGTACTTGCAGCCTCACCAGCAAGACCAATATAAGCACAATAATCAGGGGCATCTTCCTGCCCATCAGTTCCTTTGCTTGTATCTACTTCAGAGACACCATCTACTTCTTTGTAATAAGTTTTAGTTAGACCTCCGCCCTGGGCAGAAACGGCTGAGTTAAACATCGAGTAAGCAGCGGTTAGTGCGGGAAGCATAACTTCAAGAGTTTTCATTGAGCCCCCTTTAAAGGCACTTGATTCTTCAGTACAAATATCGGAGTAACCATTGACTCCCTCTGTACAAGTTTCAAGTGTTTGAGCGTCAGCTTTTCCCTGGTGTATATAATCTTCTGCGAGTTCTATTTCTTCATCATCTGCTTCAATAGAGTCAAAAACAGACTCATCAGCATAGAGAGGTGTGGTAAAAAGGAAAATAAGCAAAAGTATTAATTGTTTCATATATTAAAATTTTACCATGTTATGGTGTTTCTGCTGCCCTGAGAATAATTTCCCCATAGACGATCACTGTAAAATCATATGTTTAGCGGTATAGTCTCAAGAAAGCATGTATTTTTATAGCAAACAATAGTGGACAAGTGGCCATATTATAATAACTTCGCTAAATTCTATTTTATGCCAGATAAAAAAACGATTTCACATACTTCAGACAATGATTTAACCCATTCAATGGCCCATTATCTTTTAACAATACATAAGTTAAAAGAAGAAAAAGGCTATGCAAGAGTAACAGATATTGCAAAAGAATTAGGACTAACTAAAGGTAGTGTTTCTACGGCCCTTAATAATCTTAAAAAAAGAGACCTTGTTTTAGAAGATGATAGTAAGTTTTTGTCTCTATCAAAAATTGGTCATCATGAGGTTCACAGAATTTTATCAGTAAGAACTCTTATGTATTATTTTCTTAAAGATGTTCTCGATGTTGAAGAAGAAATAGCACATCAAGATTCTTGTCTCGTAGAGCATTTACTTAGCCCTGAAACAGGAAGACAACTTTTTGAATATATGCGTAAAATGGCCGAAGAGAAGAAATCCTTTAAAACAGCACTAGATATTAAATCTTTTAATGATGCTGAAGAGTTTTTTGACGCCCAAAAAGGTGATAGCTATCTTTAAGTTATGAAAAATTTTTTAGAATTTTATAACGATTTATCATCCGATTTAAAACATACAACTCTTTTTATATTCCTTTCATATTTTTGTGTATTATTTAGTTATCCACTTGTTCGCTCTGCAACTAGTGCAATGTTCTATGATGTGTATACTTCTCAAGAATACTCGATGGCAAGTTTTATAGGTGTTGTTGTACTAATGGTGCTTATTTCTATTAATAATAAGTGGCAAAGTAAAATAGGTGTTCATAAAATTTATCTCCTCACAGGTATTTTAAGTGCAGTTTCATTACTCATAGGTTTTATTGGTTACAAATTGGGTTTGGGATGGATGACTTATGTTATTTTTGCAATCAAAGAGGCCTATATCGTTTTGATGGTTCACTCATGTCTTGCTTTTGCAAATGCGCTTTACAATATGATTCAGTTTAAAAAGCTTATAGGACCAATAGGCGCTTCCGGAAGTTTAGGAGGTATTTTGGGAGGGCAACTTACCTCTGTGCTTGCAAAAAATTATGGAACTGATCTTGTCTTTTTTGTTGCTCTGGCCGTTATCCTCATCACTACTGTTGTATTTTATCAAACAAGAAAGATTAAAGTTAAGGGTCTTGAGCCTAATAAATCAATCACTCCACTTAAGGCAATTAGGGGAGTCAAAAAGTATGTCTTGTTAATAGCTTCTATAGTAGCTCTTTCTCAATTTGTAATTTATATAGCTGATCTACAGTTTAATATTGTCTTTGAAAAAGTCGTCGTGGAAAAAGATGCTAGAACTGCCTATCTTGGAGAATTTTATTCATATGTAAATACTTTCTCTATATTTATGCAATTTATTGTTTTACCCTTCTTACTAGTTAGAGTAAGTATCAAGGCCATTTTTTTCTTTATTCCGCTACTTTACATTGTATTAAGTATAGGTGGACTTAATTATGGAGTCGCTTCTTTAACGGTCATTGGAGCTATTTTTATTAGTATGAAAGGAACCGATTACTCCTTATTCGCAGCTTCCAAAGATGTTATGTATCATCCACTTTTGAGCTTACAGAAGTTTGGTGCGAAATTTATCACCGATATGTTTGTTTATCGAACTTCCAAGGCCATAATTGCCTTTATTTTTGCACAAATAGTTAATCTCCAAATGGACCTATTAACTCAAGTTCAATTTTTCTTTCTTTGTCTGTGGATTCTGGTAATATTTATACTATTCAAAGAGCAAAAGAAGCTTTAATCATTAATTGCTCGCGTAAATTTAAAAATATCATGGAGGAAGAATGAATCCACTCTTAACAGAATCAAGTAGTGTTTTTGAGTCATTTAATTTTAATGAACTAAAAGTTGAACACTTTATTCCAGCATTAGAAGAAGCAATTAAAATAGCTAAAGAAAATCTAGATAGTATTAAAAAAGAAAGAGTAATTGACTTTGATCATATTATTTTAAAAGAAGAAACCTCTGCAGATAAACTTGATCTCATATGTGAGATTTTCTATGCCTTACATAGTGCTCATTGTACTGATGAGTTATCAGCAATTGCTCCTGAGTTTAATCAAAAATTAACAGAATATGGAAGTGACGTAAGTCTAGATGCAGATCTTTTTGCCAAAATAAAAGAAGTTTATGATAAAAGGTCAGAGCTAACACTTACTCAAGAGCAAATGACGGTATTGGAAAATTCTTATTTAGGATACGTAAGAAATGGTGCCCTATTATCAGATGATAAAAAAGAAGAATTAAGAAAAGTAGATCAGGAGCTTTCGCAACAAGGTTTAAAATTTTCAGAAAATTTACGAAAGGCCACAAATGCTTATGTTATGTTTGTAGATAATGAAGCGGATCTTGCTGGATTACCTGCTGGAGCTATTGAAGCAGCTAAAGAAGAGGCAAAGAAGAGAGGAGAAGAAACAAAGTGGGCATTTACATTAGAGTATCCAAGTTATCTTCCATTTATGCAGTATGCAGATAATAGAGAGTTACGTAAAACTTTATGGAAAGCTTCTGCAACAAAGGCGACAAGTGGTGAGTTTGATAATAGAGAAATTGTTTTAAAACTTCTCGAACTAAGAAAGAAGCGAGCACAGTTATTAGGATATTCAGATCACCCATCATTTGTTCTTGAAAGAAGAATGGCCAAAACGCCACAAGCAGTTATGGATTTCATTGAGGAAATGATTAAAAAAGCTTCTCCTAAAGCACAGGCCGATGCAATAGAATTAAAAGAATTTAAAAAGAAGCTGACAGGTGATGATAGTTTTGAGCCTTATGATAATTTTTATTATAGAGAAAAACTCAAAAAAGAAATACTCGATTTTGATGATGAAGTTTTACGACCATACTTCAAGTTAGAAAATGTTTTAGCTGGTATTTTTACAGTTGCAACTAAACTTTATGGAATTAGTTTTCAAGAAAGAAACGATATTCCTAAGTATCATGATGAAGTCAAAACCTATGAAGTTACCGATGAGAATGGTGAATTTGTAGGATTATTTTATGGTGATTACTTTCCAAGAGCAGAAAAACGATCTGGAGCTTGGATGACAACTTTAAGACAAAGTGGATATCAATTTGGTGAAGTGAAAAGACCATTTGTCTGTAATGTTTGTAACTTTACAAAACCATCAGGTACAAAGCCCTCTCTTCTTACTTTAAATGAAGTACTTACCTTATTTCACGAATTCGGTCATGGACTTCACGGTCTTTTAAGTAAAACTCATTATAAATCTGTTTCTGGTCCAAATGTTTTTTGGGATTTTGTAGAGTTACCATCCCAAATTATGGAAAACTGGGTACTTGAAAAAGAATGTCTTGATCTTTTCGCCAAACATTATGAGTCAGGTGAACTTATGCCTCAAGAGCTGATAACAAAAATAAAGAGAGCTCAACAGTTTCAGGAGGGACTTGCCACTATGAGACAAATGAGTTTTGCTAAACTTGATATGAAATGGCATCTTGCAGATCCGAGTAGCATTAAGGATGTTATGTCTTTTGAAGAGGATATAATGCAAGAATTTGACTTCTTTGGTGGGAATGAAAAAGCACATATGAGTTGTTCATTTGGACATATTTTCGCTGGTGGTTATTCATCTGGATATTATAGCTATAAGTGGGCTGAAGTTTTAGACGCAGATGCATTTGCACATTTTCAAGATAATGGCATTTTCGATACGAAAGTGGCAAAAAGTTTTAAAGAAAACATTCTTGAAAAGGGTGGATCAGAAGACCCAATGGAGTTATATAAAAAATTTAGAGGTACAGAGCCAACACCAGATGCTTTATTAAAGCGTGGTGGATTGGTTTAACAATTAAGCTCTATTTAGATTGTAAAAAATTCCTTACCAAGACTATGTTGCGAGAGGTTGTGCTATGTTTCTCCAAAAATATTGTAGGAGATGTCACATGAAAAAACTAGTACTTAGTCTAGGTCTTATAGGTCTAGCAACTTCATCGGCTTTTGCATTAGAAATCAACAATAGCTCTGTTGAAAAAATTTGTAAGCTTCAAGCCAAAGATTCAACTGTCGAGGTAAGAGCTCTTGAACCTAAAAATGAAATTAAATTTTTTGATCTAAGTCTTTACGCAAATATAGGCGGTCCAACTGACGTGTCGGGAAGTATTTCTATGGTTGTTAATTGTAAAACCAAAAAAGCTAAACTTCAGTACCGTGCCTTTAGCATCAAATATAGTATGGCCAATAAAGCTTGTAAGTTCCCAGTGAATTGGACTGACTTTGGTAAATATGGAAAGTATGCTGGTTGCGTCAATAAATATATTGACTCTCATCCTGAAGCATTAGAAATTTATAAAAGAGATCTTAAGAAAAGTGAATATCGCTTAGATGAAGATGGAAATTTAGCACTTAATATAAAAAACGTACAAATTGCTATTGACTATAATGGATACATGAAAGATTTTTCACCAGCAGTTCAAGCAAGAGGATTGGATGGTTTTTTAAGTGAAGTAAAGTTATTACACGTAGTCGTTAAGAAAGATGATTTTTATTATGAATCAGTTGAAGATGAAAGTTCTAATCAATATTTCGGATCAGATTCAGAAGCATTCTTAACAGTTGAACCCAAAGATTTTTATACGTCTATAGCCTCAAATCTAAAAAGTCAGATTAAAGAAGCGGCAAATAGTGATGTAAGTGAAGAAACTAGTCAATTTGATAATATGACAGTTGTTGATATGTTTGAAATGAGTCAAATTTCACTAGAAAATGACAGTGATATCCAGCCAGCTCTTTTTTCAAAAGTAATGATGCATCCAATGCAAGAAGATGGAGATGATATGTATAACCACTATATTTCTCCATACAAAGTTGATCTTTCAGAAATTTTTGAATTTATAGCTAAGTAATTTATATGCTCCCTCCAAAGGCGGGGGAGCTTTAAATTTTATACTTATTTTCCTGCCAAACTCTTTCAAGTTCATCGACACTTAGATCTCTCATTTCATGACCTGTAGACCGAACAACTGTTTCCACTTTATTAATTCTTTTTACAAATTTTTCGTTAGCTTCTTTTAAAGCTTCTTCTGGATTTATATTTAAATGTCTAGCAAGTTGAGCTACAGAGAAGAGCAGATCTCCAATTTCTTCTCGAGTTTTTTGAT
>CAYFHZ010000171.1:0-6386 GCA_964342535.1 uncultured Bacteriovoracaceae bacterium
TGATTTGTATGACGAGTCTAGATACAACTCAAGCTCTACTTGAAGCTATCGAAATTAACTCTCTTGGAACTGAGGCACTATAATGCATGAAAAAATAATAACTGCTTTTGATATTCAAACCAGAGAAGAGCTTGATTATCTCTATAATGAGCTATCTGATAATATCAAAATCGTTAAAATCGGAATGGAAGCTTTTTACACATTTGGAGTCCCTATAATAGAACGTTTTAAAGATAAGAATATTAATATTTTTCTTGACCTAAAACTACATGACATTCCAACAACTGTATTTAAAGCGGCCAAAACTCTTGGACAACTTGGAGTGGATATATTAAATGTCCATGCTGCCGGTGGAACCGATATGATGAAAGCAGGGTTAGAAGGATTTCTAGATTCAAATCCAAATGGTAAACTTATTGGAGTCACTCAACTGACAAGTACAAACCAAGATATCATGAATAACGAGTTAAATATAAGTGGTTCTCTAGAAGAGCAAGTTAAGAGAATGGCCTATTTGGTAAAAAATGCTGGCCTACATGGAATAGTCTGTTCAGCAGGAGAGGTAAGATCTATTAAATCAGAACTGGGAGCAAGTTTTCTATGTATTACTCCAGGAATCAGGCCAAGAGGTTCTGCATCTGATGACCAAAAGAGAATCTACACTCCTGAAGAAGCATTGGCATTTGGAGCTGACTACCTAGTGATTGGAAGACCAATAACCAAGGCCACTTCACCAAGAAAAGCGTACTCTGAGATTATAAAAGGATTATAAAATGGCTATCAATATTGCTCAATTTTTACTTGAAACTAAAGCAGTTCATATCAAACCAAATCCAGAAGATTTTTTTACCTGGACTTCAGGGACGCGCTCACCTATTTACTGTGATAACAGACAACTTATATCTTATCCTGAAGTTAGATCAGAGATCGTTCATTCTTTTTGTAATATAATAAAAAAAGAATATTCAAATGTAGAACTGATTGCAGGAACTGCAACTGCTGGGATCCCTTGGGCTGCTTGGATAGCAAGTGAACTAAATTTACCTATGATTTATATTCGTTCAAAACCTAAAGGACACGGTCTTAAATCCGCACTAGAGGGGCACTTTAAGCCACAACAAAAAACTCTAATTATAGAAGACCTCATATCAACAGGAAAAAGTTCACTGGAAGCCTATGAACATGCAAAAAAAGATGGCCTAAACACACTAGCAGTTTTAAGTATTTTTAATTATGGTTTTAAAAAGGCCATTGATGCTTTTGAGCAAGTAAATCTAAACTATCATTCTTTGTCTGATATTGACCAGCTACTTAATTATGCTCACAATAATAACCAGCTAACTACAAACGATGTTAAAACAGTAAAAAAGTGGAAAGAAGAATTTTCTATATAAAAGTCTCTAGTTCACTAAGATAGTCATCATCTAGCCTGTGGCCGTTCTCTTCTAGAGTAACAAATTGACCAATATTTCCCTTGCTACGCATCTGCTGGAATTCAGATTGAGCATCTTCATAATCAACAACAAGGTCTGTTTTAGAATTTATCTGATGATACATCACTTGAGATCTTAGTCGAAATCTCTCTGAACGATAAATACAAGCAAGACCTACAACTGTATCAACACTAGGGATTATTTCAGCTACTTTAGGTGCTAAATATCCCCCTTGAGAGTAACCTATAATAGTAATTGGCTTTTTGATAAGATCAAGCTCGATGAGTAGAGATTTTACAAATTCGGCACCAGGTTCATAGTTAATATAAAATTTTTTTTCATAACTATCAAAAAAGTACCATGCATAACCTGCACTAAATTTTTCACGTTTTTTTACTGGAACAACAAAAGGTCCATTTGGGGCAATAATCGCACAGTCATCGGGTATTAAATCTCTAAGCTTTTTATACATAAAGCTTCCATTCAAGAGATATCCGTGTAGTAATACAAAAACACGTTTCGCATTTATTGGCCGATAAATTTCAACATCATGAGGAGTACGAACTGGTATATTTCGAAAGGTATGCTTCATCTAGAGTATTCTAGCACAACACTTGAACTAAAATCATTCTTTTTCACGAAATTCTGCTTCAAAAGTATTTTCGTCAATATTTGATGAACGATGATAAGTTTCAGTATTTGAATAAAAACCTGTATTTGAAGAATAAAATTGAACATGTCCATTTGCCATGGCCTTATAAACAATGGCTTTCACAAACGACATTAACAAATGTCTTGTTCCTGGCATCACTAAAGAGAGTCCAAAAATATCGGTCATAAACCCGGGAGTAATAAGTAAAAGTCCCCCACCGAAAATCATAAATCCTTGAATGATTTCATCTCCTGGGAGTTTACCTTTTTGGGTTTCATGTTGTATTTTAGCTAAAATACTAAGTCCTTGAGACTTAGCAAATGCAGCTCCAACTATTCCTGTGATAATGACAATAAAAACAGTATTCATGCCACCAATAATTGAGCCCACTTTAAAAAGAAAAAAAAGCTCTAGAGCAGGGATAACTGTAAATAATAAAAATAAAATACCAAACATAAAAGTCCTTTTGTCCGATTAATATGGTATCAAGTGAGAATAAGTCAAGGGTATAAAAAAGCCCGACAATTGTCGGGCTTTCAGTTATTTAAAGATCCAATTTGAGTAAGTTTTATAATCAATTTCATCTTTGTTTAAAAGCTTAGATTCATCTAACTTAAATGATATATCGGTAATTATTCTTACTTTAGATGGAACATTTATTCCTAAAGTATTGATATCAACAGATATATTAGACCTTGTACCAGAATTTTCGAAAGAAATATCATTTGAATTAAGATCTGTATCAAGAAGTAAATCATCACTACCTAATAATTTATATCTATAAACTCTTATCCTATGGTTGAAATGGTTTAAGTCAAACCCTTGTCCTAGTGTAAAATTAAATACACCATTTCGAAGAGAAACATTTTTCATACCACCTGCTAATACATCTTTTACCATGTCAGCAGAGATGAGTTCGATATCATAAGTAATATTATTTGTTTTAATTCCAGCTCTTAAGTGACTTTCTTCTCTCTTCTTCGTTTGCATAATAAAGTAATTCTTAGAACCATTTACTGATAATTTATAATTTTCACCAGTTACCTTTACTTTAAAACTTTCAGAAATATTCTGTGCATCATTATGAGAAAAATTAAATGTAATATTTGTATCTACATAATAATCATGTACTTCATAAGATCTCGTTACAGCTCTTTGACACTGATAAGGTATTTGAACTGGAACCATACGACATTGAACACCTCCACCTGTACATCTTGTAGTACATTGTCCTCTAGCATTACAATAGTTTCTACAAACACGACGTTGTGTCGTACATCTTTGTCTGTACTCTGTTCTGTAGCATGTTCCAGGAACATAAACAGTTTCGTACTCAGTATGAGTTTTTTCTGTTTGAAGTAACATTTGAACAGGCGCTTCATCACCTGAATAAAGAATTTCTTCTATCGCCGATGTATCAGCAAATGCAAAAGAAGATAAAAATGTAATTAATAAAAGAATTTTTTTCATAATGCCTCCGTGTCATTGTGATTTATTGTTATTATAGAAAATACAAAAGGCTATGTACATCGGTCCTTAATTTAAAAGCAAAAAAAAAGCCCCGTATAAACGGGGCTTAGCACTTAAAATATACTTTAGTAATTATAGATTAAATGGATTTTCAACATTCTTTTTAGCATCTCTACTCCAAAGAAGTTTTACGAACTCAGCATGTGACCATGCAAGAGGTGTAGCTGCTCCAGTTCCCTCTCCATTCGCTTCAAATACCTGCTCAGGGATCATTAAACCTTCGTTGGCAAAAAATTGGTAACTATCAAGGATATTATTTACTCTTTTTTCAGCAGAAGACCATGTTAAATCACCTGCAAGATATCTCTCAATAGCGTATCTACCATGCTCACCTGAAAGCAGTGGCCATAATCTACCTTTTTTATTTTCTCCGTATGCATCATATGAGTAACGGTACCATCCAGAGTAACCATTTTTAAACTGTACTCTAATATTCTCGTTAACTTTCGCCAAACTTGTCTTAATTCTAGCATCACTAGCAGGTACTAGACCTAAAAGTGCAAGTTTTAAAAAACCTTGATCTAGCATAGCAACCATTGGTACTTTCTGACCTGAATTTGCAACTGTACACCATGCTCCATTATTAGGATTCCAGTTTCCTAAATAAGAATCACAGCCAGCAACTCTTACATAATATTGGCCATCTCCATATTGTCCTTCTGTCGTATAGGTCCAAGTATGAATATTATCATTTGGTTTAGTTAACCATAAATGAGCTTTAGCAGCGTATTTAGGATCACCAGATAATTCTGTTGCCAATTTCAGTGCACTAGTGGCAACCGAAAAAGAAGAAGGAGAAATACCAAAGTTTTCTTCCCATCTTTCTTGTGCAGACCATGGCCCATAATTATAGATAAAATCAAAAGCCAACTGAAGCATTTCAGAGAACTCAGCTTTCATGTATTTTTTTGTCGCAGCATCAGCTTTTTTATAAACTTGGTAATAAAGATGAATTGGGTATCCAACCTGATCAATTTGAAGACCGCCCCAATACTCATTTAAATTCGTCCAAGCATTTTGTGGAAAAGCCCCTCTTTTAGGAATAACTCTTTCGTCATTAAAATTCCATTCACCACTTTTATATTGAATTCTCTTTAAAAATCCTAAAGCACTAAGCGGAGTTTTTAAATCCCCAGATTTTAAAAGAGCAAGAGAAACATGGTAATGATCTCTTGGCCATACAAGATGATATCCTCCAGTAAATACACCAGGGTATTCATAAAGATCCTCTCCCCATGGTTTAGAAAGTGAAGCAATAAGTGCTCCTGGATTTAATTTATCTTCATGAACTTTAAGCGTATAAAGTGATCTTCTATAAAGGTCTCTCTCTTGATTGTTTTTAAACTTTGGCTCATCTATTGAGTGAAGGTATTTGTCCCACCCTTTAGTGTAATTTGTTTTTTGAGCTGCAAGATCAGAAGAAACAAAAGGCTCTTTAGTACCGAAAGAATAAGTTATATAAACCTTATATGTACCGGCCTGCTTTGGAATATTAATTCTGGCAGTACCAGCAACATTACCATTCGTAACAAAATTATTCGTGTTATCTAATT
Source organism: uncultured Bacteriovoracaceae bacterium (assembly GCA_964342535.1). Taxonomy (GTDB): domain Bacteria; phylum Bdellovibrionota; class Bacteriovoracia; order Bacteriovoracales; family Bacteriovoracaceae. Next base: position 5,169 of record CAYFHZ010000171.1, read on the forward strand.
TATAATCAGACCTTAAATCAAGGTGTCCATCATCAACACCAACATAGCCAACTGTATTTTCAGCAAAACCAACATCAGCCCTTACATAGAGATGAGTCTTTCCTTCCCAAAAATCAAAGCCATTTTCTGAACTATAGGCGCTATCATAATAACCTGTATTATTAAGAGCTGGGTTTGTAAGGAGAAAGAAACTTAAATTATCTTCTAATGCTATTATTTCAATCTCATCAATAAGAATATTTCTATCAGTATAAGTATAGTACGTATGACTAATATTAAATTTAGGATGAGAATTTACATGTGTCGTTAATGAAGGATGGTCAACTATAGTTCCATGAGTTGTCATTCCTTTTTCTTCAACAAAAAAACTTGATCCATCAGTAACTATAATTTGGGAATCTTTCAATTGAGCCGAATCAATTGTTGGATAATAAGTTTCTGTTAAGATCCCATTTGCACTTGTGAACCAAACTAATGATTTACTATCATAAGTTGTACCGACTTGGTGTTTCTTGGCCGAAGACCAATTTGGTGTAATTCCATTAGAACTTAATGCACTAATTGAAAATAAAAATGTACCTAAAAATACAAAGTAATTCTTCATGAACCCTCTCTCGAATTAAGGTTAATACTTTAAAACTGAAGTTATCATATAAAATTCGAATCACTTGGCAAAGAATATATCATATTTTTACAAGTGGTGTCGCAATGCACCTCATTTAAAGTTCTTTACCATTTCTTCCAAATCGTGCATAAATATGCCACTTACAAGCACAGGAGTGGTTTAAATATGAAAAATATACAGCAAGTTAAGTCCCCACTAGATGGAATCATAATTAACTTAAGTGAAGTTCCAGACCCAGTATTTGCACAAAAGATGGTTGGAGACGGCTATGCGTTAGACCCTACCAGTGATACCCTTTACTCTCCTGTGGCCGGTGAAATCGTTCAACTCCATAGTGCACTTCATGCTATCACTGTAAGAACTGATAGTAATTTGGAACTACTTATCCATATTGGTATTGATACCGTTAAACTTGCTGGGAAAGGCTTTGAGCCACTGGTTAAAGTTGGTGATAAAGTAAACCAAGGACAAGCACTGATTAAATTTGATCTCGACTTTCTGGCAATTAATACTAAAAGTCTTATTACTCCTGTCCTTATATTAAATGATAATGCTAAAACTTATTTAAAATTTGATCAAAAAACGGGTCATAT
>CAYFHZ010000172.1:0-6383 GCA_964342535.1 uncultured Bacteriovoracaceae bacterium
TACATTATGCCAAAATCTCCAATAAGTTGGACTAATTAGAAAAGGTGCAAAACCAATAAAACCAAGTATAGTTTGAAGTTTTTTATTTTTAACAATCGCTCCATGAAGAATTTCATGTGCCAAAAAAGTATTCCCTGCTAGAAACACTCCAATCAGAATAGATATAGGAAATTTAACATACCAAGAAAGATCAAATACAAATAAGCAATACCCACAGGTAAAAGCAAGTAATGAAAATAGAACACCATATTTTAATCTTGTAGGCTCACGCTTTAATAATGATCGAGGGATTTTTTGTAAGATCTCTCTATTATATTCACCTAAACTTTTTAACTCTACTTTTTGGTTTGGTGGTACGTTTGTTTCAGTATTTCCCTGAGCTTGTTCAGCTCCACTAGAATGAAGTTCAGTGTTATTCAATTTGCCCCCTAGAATGCTAATAATCAGTCTAGAAACTACCAATCACGGGGTGTTATGTCATTTATTTTTTAGCATCCAATAATCAAGGAATTTTTTACAGACATGATGCGCAATTTTTAAATTGTGATTTCCTTAATTGCCTCTTTTTTCCAATACATTTGCTTAACATTCATTCCCCCCTTAGGAGAATTCTTATTTGTAATTTTGGATAAAGCATAATCTAAATCTTCATGCACATCTTTGAACTTTTTGCGGTTTATCATCTCAAGCATAGGCTTTTTTGCATCTTTAAATCCAAGATCCCCAACAATCCTAATAGCATCTTTTATAATATTTGATCTTTTCAGTTGACCACTCTGCCCTGCGTAATTATCTTTATTGTATAACATTTTCCATACATAGGGTGCTAATTGAGAAATATTCATTTCTTTAATATTTTGCAGAGCCTGGTGACGTACTATTAAAGATTTATCATCCAATAGTCTCGCATAAATTCCTTTATATTTTGCTTGATTCAAATGAAGTAAAACTTTTAATGATGCAAGCCTTAACATCCAATTTGGATGCTCTGCAAATTTAGCAATATATGGAGCGGCCTTAACTCCCATAATTCTCCCAAGCATATAAGTGGCAACCCAACGGTTTTCACTTGGAAACTCTTTACCCTTCATAACTTTAATAAGTGTAGGTACAGCATTTTGCTTAAGTTTGAGTGACTCTTGTTTGAGTATATTTAAATGCCCTTTTCCCTTCGGCTTTTGAGCATAAAGAGACTCTAAAGGATTAGAAAATGTCTTCTCACTATCTTTTATCGCTTCTGCTGTCTTTTCGACTGCAATATTCTGTTTTTTATATTTTGGTGTCCACTTTTCTTGTGAAGCCGAGTAAGCAAATGAAGAGGCCATTAAGCCAACTAAAAAAAGTTTCATATATCATCCTAAAATTGAGTAAAACTCATTAATTATCCTAACATTTTTTCAAATTCACTTAGTAAATCCTCGGGAGACTTATCTTCTTCAGACTTAACCTCTGACTCAGGCTCATCTGCTGGTGCTGCCGCACTTTGCTCTGCCACCAGACCTTCTAAGCTATCATCTTGCCCTGCTGAATCAGCAGAAGCAGCAGGCTCTGGCTCAGCAGCAGGCTCCGGCTCAGCAGCAGGCTCCGTGACAGCTTCATTACTTGGAGCACTCCCTCCTTTTTCAGCAAGGGCAGCTTTAAGTTGTTCATTTTCTTGTTTAAGTCTTTTAAGATCAGCAAGATCATCTTCAATAATATCATATTGAGCGAGATCGTCTTTAAGTTGGTCTCTTTCAGCTTTGATCGTTTCAAGCTCAGCAGCAATAGCAGGGTCTGCATCAGAAGCTCCACCATCACCTTGATTTGCAAGGGCATCAGCAAGTAGTTTTTCAAGTTCTTCAATTCGCTCTTGTTTAGCTTTTAGCTCTCCTTCGAGATCTACATTTTTTATTTCTAAATCTTTAATAGCATTATCTTTTTCACCAAGTTGAACTTGTAAACGCGCAATTTCAGCTCTGAGGGCTTCATCTCCTCCTGAATGGTCAGCAGTAACAGCTGTTCCCCCCTGAAGTTGATTGAGAGGCATAACAGAAGGAATACTTGAAGGATCTACATCTAATCCCCCTCCTCTAAATAATGAAGACTTGAGGGCAGTAGAGTTTTGTATAATAGAATCAAGATAGTTTTTAACAACTGAAGCTGGTATTTGGTGCTTCAAATTATGATATTTCTTTCTATTGTGAATATAGACCCAAACAATAATTGCAAGGAGTATAAGGAGCATACCTAACTGCAATACAAAGATTTGAGTAGTATGTTTATCAAGATAATTAATAATCGAATTCAAAAGATCCCTCCATGGACATTCTACTATCTCTATAAGTATAGAAACTTCCCTAAGTTTTTGCAAACATAGAAGTTAAAAAGAAAATACTACCAATTTATTTTTTGATTTTTCCTAATATTTTGTCATGAAGCGGCGACCTAGCGGCAATAATTGAGTCTTTTCCAATAGTATATCTCTTACCATTATACTCTGAAACTATAACTCCAGACTCTTCACAAATGAGTATAGCTGCTGCGACATCCCAAGGTTTTAAATTTTGCTCCCAATAAGCATCAAAATTACCACTTGCAACATAACATAATTCTAGGGCAGCACTTCCAAGTCTTCTAACGGCCCTAGCTCCTGTGATATTTTTATTAAAGGTTGAGAGTTGGGATTCAAATTTATTTGATTTTGTATAAATAGGTGAAGGAGAAAAAATACACTCATTCATACTTTTTTCATTCGGAAATGATTTTAGTTCGAACGTTTTTAATGGATTTATACGATAATCAACAAGAAATGCCCCTTGATTTTCAGCTGCAAAAAAACATTCTCCTGATAAAGGATTATAAACAAGACCAACTATTGATTTTTTATTATATACAAGAGCAATAGAAATTCCATAAATAGGGATACCATTAACAAAATTATTTGTACCATCCAAAGGGTCAAGTACCCAAATATATTTATCTTTATTTTTTAATTTTTGAATTTTATTTTCACTATAATCTTCTTCAGACAAAATAAGATGAGAAGGAAATTTCTCGTTTATAGCACTAATTAGAAATTTTTCCGAGGCTTGATCAGCTTCAGATGCAATGCCATCAGCACCTTTCTCAATAATAACCAAGGATTGTCGCTTTTTTTGATATTTAAGTATAATCTCTCCTGCTTCATAAGCAATGTCTTGCATAAATCGCAATAGCTCTTGAGATTTCTTCTTAGTAATTTTCATTAGACTCTTCCATCAGTTTTTTTAATAAATCAGGGTCTTCAATATAAACGGTATTAGACTTACCTTCAATTGTATAACTCTCTGTTAACCATTGCCCCATATCAATCATTTTACATTTATCCCCGCAAAAAGGACGTTGTTCTGAGGTGTAATAGTCAAATTTTTTTTTACAAGTTGGGCAATTAACAACTAATTTCTTCACTGTTGCTCCTTTAAAAATGCTATAAATTCAGACATCATATCATCATCACTCTTAAAGCTTATATCATTAATACTTATTACTTTGCTAGGTCCTTTAACAGAGTTTAAAAGAAAAGCTCCCGTAAAGTCTTCCAAATCATTTATATGAATTTCAACTTCTGAGTAAGAAATCGATTGCTGCTGGCAAAAATCTTGAAAGGCCATAAGAGTTATTCCTTCAAATATTTGAGAGGAGCGAGGAATAAGAAAATTCTCTTTAAATTGAAAGACAATATTGGAAGTTGATGCCTCTAAGATATTTCCTTTTTCATTATAAAAGAGAACGTCAGTATATCCACTATTGATCGCTTTTCTTCTAAAATATAAGTGAGGAAAATAATTTCCAGTCTTTAAAACAGGGTATGAAGCACCAAATGGACTCATCTCTAAGGCTAATGACTGCTCTTGATTTTCGGTTTTAGAAAGTGGCTTGGTGATTATGTTGAGCTCAAATGAATCCAAGTCAAAATAGGATATATTTAAATCTGCTGGCTCATTTGAAAAGAAAGTTAACCTAAAATAATGATTTGGCTTCTTTAAAGCTGTTTCCTCTATTGATAAATTTTTGAGGAAGAGCTCATAAAAATGCTCATAACTTAAACTTAAAGCAAATGCCTGACAAGAATGTCGCCATAGCCGATTTAGATGCTTAGCTAAATATGGAATAGATCCTTCATAACTTCTAAAGGAAGTGAACACTGACTCACCGAATAATTCATAACGCTTCTCAAACATTCTCTCTATATACATTGAAGAGCTATCATTGTCATGGTAGTAAACAGCTATGAGTAAAATAAAAGAAATAACAATTATAGGCTATGGAAATCAGGCTAAAGCTTGGGCATCAAACCTCAGGGATAGTGGTCTAAAAGTTTATATTGCATTAAGGGAAGATTCGCCTTCAGTTCAATTGGTTCAGCAAAAATTTCAGGTGGTATCTCTAAATAAAGAGTTACCTACTGACTTTGCAGTTATGCTGACTCCTGATGAGTCACACCCTAACCTTTTACAAACTCTAGCATCTTGTAATAAACAGCTTCATATAATTTATGCTCATGGTTACTCATTGTATGCATCGACACTAGCTAAAGATTATAGTCAATTCAAACATATTTTATTGGCCCCAAAGTGCATTGCTGCTGAATTGCGGTTTAGATATGAACACAAAGAAGCCTTAACATGTTTTTATTCTCTTGAATATGTAACAGAAGATCTAAAAGAGACAGTAATTGACCTTTCTCAAAACTTAGGCGCCCATTATTGTTATCCATCAAGTTTTAAAGAAGAAACACAGGCCGATCTTTTTTCGGAGCAAACAATACTTTGTAATTTACTCCCTTTTGGTATGGCAGAGTCATTCAAAATTCTCATAGATAAAGGATATAGTGAAGAACTTGCATTTTTTGAATGTTTCTATGAAGTCAAACTGATTATGGATACGATATATAAAAAAGGGCCCAAAGACTTTTTTAACCTTATCAGCCCTAACGCATTAATTGGTGCAAATGAAGGAAAGAAAACTCTATTTGATGAAAGTTTTCTATTGAAAATGAATTCTCTTTTAAATTCAATTGAAGGGCAAGATTTTAATAAAATAGTTTCTAAAGAAAAATATGAAAGCTCTCTAAAGGAGCTTAATGAGTATTGGGACTTAAATCCACTTACTAAAGCATATTCTCGTTTGAAGGATCATCTATAATGAAAAAACATAATATTCGTACCATTCAAAAATATAAAAATGAGCATAAAAAACTTCATATGCTTACATGTTATGATTATCAAACTGCTGTCGTAATGAATGAGACAAACTTGGATATGATTCTCATTGGAGATTCCTTAGGGAACGTTGTTCTTGGTTACGATTCAACGGTTGAAGTTACAAGCGAAGAGATGATCATTTTTGGAAAAGCTGTAAAACGAGGTGCACCTGATAAATTTATTGTCGTTGATATACCATTTGGTGTTGTCACTTCTTTTGAAAAAGGCTTAGAAGGGGTATGTAAAATTTTTCAAGCAACTCAAGCTGAAGCTGTAAAAATAGAGGGTGCTGGCCCTATTCACTTACAAGTTATTGAACGTTTAATCGAAATAGGCATTCCAGTTATGGGACATATTGGACTTATGCCTCAATCTGTAAATGCTCAAGGTGGTTTTTATAAACATGGCAAGAACGAAGCAGATCAACAAAGAATCTATAATGAAGCTAAAGCACTTCAAGACGCAGGTTGTTTCTCAGTTGTTCTTGAATGTGTAGAAGAGAAACTGTCACAAAAAATCAGTGAAGAGCTAGACATTGTTACGATTGGAATTGGCTCTGGAAAAAACACTGATGGTCAAGTTCTCGTTATAAATGATCTACTAGGTATGGGACAAAAATATCCTTCTTTTGCCACTCCATTAATTAACCTTTATGAAATAAAAAAAGAAACAATAAATAAATATATCAGTTAAATGTTTTACACTTTAGATATTGGCAACACAAACACATCCCTTTATTTCTTCAAAAACTTCGAAGAGGATGGCGAATATATTTCGGAAGAATTGTACGATCAAGTAAAGATACAAAAGGTTTTTATAAGTTCAGTTAATACAAATTATAAAATACCTTTTACAAATTTTGATACCGTTTCAGTGTTTAAAAAGGAAAATCTTTTTCTTGATATGCCCATAAACTATTCAACATCTCTTGGAGAAGATCGCCTGATCTCTGGTTATTATTTTTTTAAAACATTTAATAGTCCTATTATTCATATCGATGCGGGAACATTTACAACAGTAGACTTCATCGATAAAAATGGCTTCCAAGGGGGATATATATTTCCAGGAGTTCAAAAAATAAAAAAAACTTATACTGAGGGAACTCTTTTGCATGAGCCCAAAGAACTCGTAAAAGAAGTTAAGTGGCAAACTCCAACCTCT
>CAYFHZ010000173.1:0-6355 GCA_964342535.1 uncultured Bacteriovoracaceae bacterium
TTTTGCGGATGGTGCACCAAATTCTATTGAAATAGTATTGCCGAAGACATTTTCCCCAAGAGTTTTGAATGTTGTAAGGCGCTCTAAATAGCTACACTGAGTATCAGTGAGAAACTTATCAGATATGATATATTCATTGAGATATCTCACATCCAGTGAGTTATTAGCACCGAAGCTTATAAATTCTTTATAGATAATTTCATGTGATAACAGAAGGGCCTGTTGGTTTGTCGTTATTTGGTTCCAGTATCTCTTTTGGATGATTAAAAATGAATCTCCACGACTACGATCAGTTTGAATGGCCAATTGATGCTTTTCACAACCTTGAGGATTTGTGAGTTCATATGAATCAGGAATATCTTGTAATTCTCCATCAGTAAATGAGATAAGATCAGTTCTCTGTAATTCTCCTGCTTCAATTTTTTCAATATTTGCAATGATATCTAAACCTAGTTTTTTATATTTCTGAGCTCGATGATAATCGTGATGTTCAAGCTTTGAAATCCAAAGCATAAAGTTCTCACTTATACTAAGTGCAGGATTTCCAAACTCTGTAAACATACCTCTTTCTTTCCCTTCATAAAAGTCAAGAACCATATTTTGAGAAGGGTCTTCACAAATAAAAACGTCTCCACCATTACCACCGCCAGTGGATTTGGCATAAGATGTAGAGGTGAAGAGGAGAGGAATTAGTATCCATTTTAATTTTTTACTTTTCATATTTTTTCCTTTATTTTGTTAGTCCAAAAAATTGTGTACTTAATTGATATATCTGATCTGCACTCCCTGCAGTGGTTTCATACTTATTAATCATTTCATTTATAAAATTTCGGATATCTTCTTTAATTTGCGGAAGATGCTCTTCTTTTATTCCAAAGGCAGTTGCATTAAATTCTCTTTTATCAATCTCTTGGGTTTTGATAGCACTGTTTGCGAGGCTTAAAACATTAGAGTGATACTCTTGCAGAGCTATGTTTTTAATATCTTGTTTAGTGAATATATGAGCATTAGATCTTTTAAGCTTACCATCTGAACAAAGAGTTATAAGTTTTAATTCAAGTAGTAAGTTTATAGCTTTTTGAATTTCATTTTGACTGTACTTGATGGCCAATTTATCTTGAATCCATTTTATGTCATACTTAAAATCAGAAAGAGTTGTCATCTCAATGATGGCCCCATTCAATGGATTTTTGATAAAATGAAAGCTTTCTAGTTCATAAAAACTAAGTTTAGGAGAAGGTGATAATTCCTTCAATCGATCTTTATAAAAGTTTTTATGTTCTAAATCTTTTGCTTTAGAGTAATCAACCAATGTCTCAAAATACAATGTTTCTTTTGATCCAAGTTTAAGACTTTTACTAATGGGGTGAATATATTTCTTTGGTAAGGGCCTTAGACCTTTGATCATTTGATAGAAGGAGCCATGACTAGAAATACCTAATTGTGTGGCCCAAGCTCTAAGAGTGAAGTTTTTATTATACGCTCTTTTACTATTCCATGTATCTCGCAGAAATAAGCTTGGGTTACTATATTCAAAAATTGATATATTCATATATTCCTTTTGTTGACTGGACTATAGTGTCTTTCTGCATTGCACTCAAGGTTTTTGAGTACAAAGTGAATCAAGCTTGAATACAAAACGGTAACTCTTTCATGGTATGTAAAAAATATACACGCACAGCATTATCTTGAGGTGAACTTAAGAATCTGCTATTAACTCAGAAACACAAAAGGAAGGTCTTATGAAAGCTATCGTTTCACTCTTAGTACTTATGATTTCTATGTTCAGTGCTTATGCTAATGTGAGTACAACATCTTTAAATCAACCAAATGAAGATTTTATTATGTCACAAGATGAGATTTTGTCTGTTTTAAATGATTACGATAAACGAGGTATTCAAGTTTTGAATTTTACCTGTCTTGCTTCTGATAATGTGGAAGCAAACTGTGCTTTTCACACGAAATGGTCATCAGTTTTATGTAATAAGGGTGAAAGTGTTGTTCAAGCAAATATTACTTTTCTTGCTAATACATTTGAAGTGGAATTGATTGAAAAATCATCTGTTTGTCATGAAGCTAAATTTAGATATATTAAATAAAAAATTAAAATAGTGAATATGAAAAACCACTCAGTTGAGTGGTTTTTTTTAATTTAAAACAAAATTTGAGGTTAATAAATTAAAACATTTTCTTAATTCAAATAGTTTGAGAGTTTTATTTAACTCTCTTATTTTAAGTTTTGCTTCGTTAGAAGTTGGATTTTTAGAGAATTCATTTAAAACTCTTATAACTTCTTTTTCAATTTTTTCCTTTTCAATAATAAATAGCTCATAATTATTTGTGCTATTTAAGCTTTTTATAAGAACATGAAATTTATCAATGAATCCACCAACTTCTCCAAGGCGCCATTTTGCCTTAATATAATCCTTTAGACTCAATTTATCTTCTTCGTGTAATGCCTTAAGAATGGCTTCATTTATATCAATTAAAAAATTAAGAGCTTGAATTTCTCTTTCGACTTTAAATGTGTTTAAATATCTTTCTTCAATAGAGAAGTTTTTAAATTCCTGAGGTTTTATGACTAGAGGGTTCTCTTTGTTGATGAAATCATGTAGGTAGTAATCTTTGTGAAGATCATCAAAGAAGTTAATTTTTTGAAAGAGTTTTTTTATCTTTTCAAATCTCGAGTAGGTCATTGCTTTGGGATTTGCCGAATAAGCTAAAAAACGATTTATATGTTTTGAGAAATATTTTTTTTGTCCGTAATTCTCAGCTAGCATTTGAAATCTTTTGTTTAGATTAATGTTAACGGGATAGCGAGAAAAAAGTGTTAAAAAAGTAGTCTTAACTCCTGCCAAAATTTTTACTGTTCCAACTTGAACAAATTTACATAGAGGTACTGGTATTCCCATTGGATGAATCACAAAATGTTCTATGACCTCTCCTGTACTTACAAGTACAAAATACAAAACACCATATCTTCTTACCCCAGTCACTGAGTCAAAAAGCATATCCATTATAAAATCACTAATCCAAATACCAGCGGATTTAATCTTTCGAAGTGTGGCTTTTGTCATCTCAGGTAGATTTTTACTAAATTTCTCTTGTACTTCTCTAGGGTCACATACTTCGTTTTGAGTACAGTTATTTAAGACAATATCAAGATTTAACTTAAGACCTTCTCTAATTAATTTTGTTAAACGTCCTTCTTCAATTTGAAAAGTTTTACCGTTTTTAGACTTAATTGTAATGAATTGTTTTTGATGAGAATTTTCTTCAAAGGCTTTATTAACATTATTATAAATTTTGAATACATCATCAGAGCTATAATCTAATTCATGTGAAAATACATTTGTACTAAAGAGTAGGAGGATAAATACGAAGTTCTTCAAAAATATAATTCCTTAAATTTGTTCGGGGTATTAAACAACTATTCGGTTATTGTTATGAAAACTAAATTATCTTTTTAGTTGCCAAGAAAACATCGTAATTTTAATCACTTACAGTGAAATTGTCAGGTATTGTCGAATCTTTATACAGCTAGTAACTGTTATAATTTTTTACATATGAATTCATTTAAATGGTAAATTTTATTTATGAAAGTACTACGTTTATCAGTTTTTTTACTTAGCTTAATGTCACTTATTCTTATTGAGGCCAGGGCCACATGTCATATTGAAGTTGGTAAAATGGATAAATTGGCTGAGATGCATAGGAAGAAAATTTTTGAAGCTAAAATGATTCTTGAAGAAAATGTTTGTCTAAAACTAGAAGATATTTTTGAAATTGAAAATTTAAAACTATCACTCGAAATTAATGAAAAAATTAACACGGCGGCATTGGCCAATGAAAATAATAATCTTATTGAATTAGCCCCTTTAACATTATTTTCAAAAAATTTTATTCATATATTATCCCATGAACTTTTTCATCTTTATTTTTGGAAAAAGAATTCACAGGTTGCGAGTTGGTATGAAGAAGGATTAGCAGAGTTATTTGCTCATAAAATCTCTAATAGTTTTAATCAAGAGATTTTAAGGGCTTCAATGATGCAATCTCATATGATCTTTTTTAGTGATTATGGATATGAAAATCGTGATTTTGCCTTATATGGAAATCATTTTTTATACTTCTATTATCTAGATAGCAAATGTTCAGTCACAGAGAAACTTTTCAAAAGTCTTGTTACGAATATTAAAGAACCTATAAATGCTATAAACTCTTCTTTAGCAAAGGAGAAATCACCTAGAAACGAATGTCAAAGTTTCTCAAGTTCATATATTGCGTATACATTGGCAAGATCAATCAATAGAAGAACCTATTCATCAAAAATTAAACTTAAAGATTCAACAATGATTCTAAAAGGATTATTGGTGAATTCTTTAGGGACTACTAATGAAATAAAAAATTTCCTTGAAAGAGGGAAAAAATTAGATGTTCTGTATACTGAAGCTTTACTTGCTTTAGAATATGATTTTTCTTTAAATTTTAATATTTGGATTCAAAAAAGATTTCCTTACGAATATCAACTAGTTACACCCGAAGAAAGCGAATTGAATAAATGGATACTTATAAGTATTAAGCAGTAAATGTAGACAGATGTCGACACAAAAAGTTCATAAAAACTACATAGTGTTGTTTTGAATCTTGTTTTTGGTTATTAATGCCTCAAGCAATTAACAACAACAAAAGGATATTTTTTATGAAACTTTTAATTTTTTTAGCAGGATTTATTTTAATAAATGGTGGAACACAAAAAGTATGGTCAAGTGATAAGGCCCTTCGACATGAAGTAGAAAAGCACAATGGTCATCCACCAAGAGGTCATCAAAGAAGACACGGAAGAGACTATAGAAGACATGACACTTATGCAGATGCATGTTCTTACTCTATAGGAGTATTAAGATCTGCAAGAGAGCAAGCACTTCAACATTATGTTTATGGTGAATACACTCAGGCCATCGAGAAATTTGTTACTGGTCTTAAGGAAGTGGAACTAGATATGAGATCAAATAGTGGTAAGTATATAAATAGAACACTTAATATGCTTGATCGATTACAAGAAAATAAGCCAAGTGATAAAAAATCAATTAGAGCTTTGGCCTACTTTTTAGATGAATCATATGTTTTCCTAATGGACCACGCTATTAGATTTGATAGAAGACATTATGATAGAGGTATAGGTCATTATGTATTCAATATTGCATCTATAGAAAAAGGTTATATTCGGACTTCTTTCAAATATATGAACAAAATGCTTGAAAGCTTTGTTTACAGAGATAGAAGAGGGAATGTTTACCCATTTGGTCACTTGTATGTCACAAAAGAGGTTATTGAATTAGTTTCAAACTACTTTGTGATCGATTTAGATGATTCATTCTTATCAATGTTTTATAGCTGCGAGCAAGATATTTTAGGACAAGTAAGTGATTACTTAGCTTCAATGAGCTACGAAGATGTAACAAGTAGAATACTTTCAGACGTGTACTACGATATTGCTAATGCACTTGATGGTAGAACTTGTAATTAATACTTGAGGCGTAGACGTAAAGCAACAAAAGTAAAAAAACATAAAACCCTCTCTTGATGTATTATCAGTATCTTGAGAGGGAATATGATTAGAGTTATGTAGACAGAAGATGACGTAAAAAGTTCATATTTCGCATTGATGCATTGAGCCAACTGTCTACTTATGGTATTTAATTTTAAACAAATTTAGGACGTAATAGTGGAAACAACAACAAATAAACCAAATGTATTCAATTATATGAGTTTTCGAGATTTTCTCATAGATTCATTTGAATATGCTAAATGTGTAAATCCTCAAGTTTCGGAAAGCTCATTTGTACAAAAAGCTGGTTATAGTTCTAATAGTAGAGGATATCTACGTTTAATTAAAAATAAAAAAAGAAATCTATCTCACAAAGGTATAATTGGTTTTTCTACAGCACTTAAGTTGAATGAAAAAGAATTTGGATACTTTGAAAGCTTAGTCTTATTTAATCAATCAGAAGATGAAGGTGAGAAATTTTATCATTTTGAAAAAATGAAGAAATTCATCAAAGGTCATGAGTCTCAGGCTTTTGAGATTTTGAAGTCACAATATCACTACCTAAGTAAATGGTATCTTGTGGCCATAAGAGAACTTGTTTCTCTAAAAGATTTTAAAGAGGATGTAGACTGGATTCATCAAAAACTTCGAAAAGAAGTTAAAAAATCAGAAATTAAAGAAGCTATCGAAGATCTAATTAAGCTTGGACTATTAAGCCGTCACAAGATCACGGGAGCTTTATATCAGGATGAATGTATCGTTATTTTTAGTGACACATTTGAAAATTACCAAGCAGTAACATCT
>CAYFHZ010000174.1:0-6333 GCA_964342535.1 uncultured Bacteriovoracaceae bacterium
GCTACATAAAATTGACTTTAGTGGCATTTATGAGAATAGGCAAAACTTGGATGAGCTTCTAGAAAAAAATCAGCGTTCCATTAATCAAAAAATAGATCATTACAAACAACGAACTATAGCAGCAGATCAATTACTAAATGGTTTAAGTCCTTATAGGGTACTTGAACGAGGTTATTCTTTTATTCAAGATGATAATAAGAATGTAATTGATAGTACTTCAAGTTTTGATTTATTATCACCTGATAAGTCTTTGTCTATTCGTTTCAAAGATGGTGAAAGAAAAGTTAAAAAGGTATCAACATGAAGATTATTCTCCTCCTTATTTTAAGTTCTTGTTCTCAAATTGTTCCTCTAGCTGAACAAGAGAATCAAAAATCAAACCGACCTGAGGTTATAGAAAATGTCCCTGCAGTAGAAGTTCAAGTATATAATGGAAAAGTTAAGTTCATTCAGTTTCCGGCAACAAAAGGTGATGGACGTTATTTTTTACATTGTACGGAAGATAACTCAAAGAATCCTCTTATTCAAAAAATCCCTTTTCAAATAAAATCAAATAATGGATTTCTTTACTATGGAGAAAGTTATTTTTCTATAGCTAAAAAACATACTTGTTTATTTGAAGGACGAAATATTTTGAATATTAATGTTAACCAATTTAAATATGCGGAAGAAAGGTTAAAGGTTCAAAGAGGTAAGGTACACTTAAGTAAAAAGAATTTGGCACGTGTGGTAAAAGAAAGAGAGATAACTTCCAAAATCTATAATAATTCTTTTCCTGAACTTCTTATTTATGAACCATTTATTGTTCCATTGAATAGTTTTATTACTAGTCACTATGGCAAAAGAAGAATCTTTAATAACTCTAAGAAAGCTCAACATTTAGGTAATGATTTTAGGGCCAAAGTAGGAGTGAAAATACCTAGTAGTAATAGGGGGAAAATTGTATTTGTTGGTAATCTTTTTTATACTGGAAATGTTGTCATTGTCGATCATGGATTAAATGTATTTAGTTTTTATGCACATCTTTCCAAACCATTAGTACAAGTTGGTGATATGGTTGAGAAGGGAGATATTGTAGGTCTTTCTGGTAAAACGGGACGTGTTTCAGGACCGCATTTACACTGGGGAGTTAAACTAAATGGAAACAATGTAGATGGTTTTTCACTTGTTGAAGAATCACAAAAACATTTTTTACAAAATTAGCTACTATGATCAGTGATATCTATTACTATATTGACCCTCAAATTAAAGGAATGGATAAAGATATTTTTCAAAAATTTGAAAAAATAATGTTAAATAATAAGTATAAAAGTATTGAGTCTGATTATCAAAAATGTAACTTACTTATTGCTTTAGTAGCAGATTATCCAGAAACAACTCAGCCTTTTCAAATTTACGTAAAGTATGAACAAGCTAATTTAGAACTGTTTAATGAGAATCAAGTTCAAGATAATTCATGTTTTTTGATTGAAAGTTTAGGTGATTTAGAACTTTCAGAAAGATTAATAAATGACCTCATTCTAGAGTTACAGAAGAAATTTCTTTCTGAATTGTTACAAAACAAAACACCCACTAAGTCTAGATTATCTACTCTTTTAAAAAAGAATAAAGAGCAGTCTGAGCAAAATCTTATTTTACAGTTTACTGCAGACTTGTATCAGAATCGGCCAGAAAATATTACAGAACTTAAGACAATGCTATCTTATCAACTTTTATATGAATCATATGACTTTACTGTAGAGGAATTAAGTCTTATTGAAGACGAGCATCAATGGATCATTCAAACTCATACGAATCAATTACTCTATATAGACTCCCAGAAAGATTCCATTAAAGCAGCAAGCTATGTTGTTTTAAGGGAGTACTTTTATCAGATGAATCTTATCCAGCAAAATAAATTAGAATGGGATCATTTAAAACAAGTGCTCAATACGCTTGATTATCCTCTGTGTATTCTTGGTTATAAACAAGAAATGATGTTTATTAATTCAAAAATGAGTGAACTTGCTTTATCTCAAAAGCAAATAAATGGACTTGATAATGATAGTTTTATTGAGTCGAGAGAAAATTTATATCGAGTAGAAAAGTATCAGTTAGATACGGATAAAAGTTTACTCGTTTTTCATCAAGCTCATGATGATCAAAATTATAGGCCCTCTTCTACAGAGCTGGGTATTATTAGTTCTTCTATTGCTCATGAACTTAACAATCCACTCGGAGGTTTACTTGCTTCTTTAGATGTACTTTTACTTGATGATTTAGAAGAAGAAGTCATTGAACGACTCCTTGAAATGAAAAAAGTAGTGATCAGGTGTAAAAAATTAGTAGAGACTTTTTTGGGATTTAGTCGCTCTGAAGTAGACCTAAAAAAATGGGAAGGTACTGAACTTAATATAAAAGACTCTATTCAACAGGCCAATGAATTAATCAGATTTCGTCTTGTTGAAAATAATTTACACTTAAATTTAAATTTAGTTAAAGAGAATATGTATGCTCATATTTATAACCCGCATATTCTATCCATGATATTTTATTTGATATTTGGAGAGCTTTTAACAAATTTTTCTCATTACACCTTATTAAATTCTCAAAAGAGTTCACAATTCGATCTTTTTATTGAGGAGCGATCTCATTCAGTTGTAATGAGATTTGAAAATCAAATCAAAATAAATCAAAGTTTTTTTCGCTCACGTTTGTTTAAACATTTGTTGGAGATTGAGGGCTTAAAAGCATTAGTTGAAAATGGAAAAATAGAAATAACTTATAAATGAAAATTAGGGAAGTTGTATTCATTTTGCCCTGATTTAACAAATTGCTCAACCCGTCCAAGAATAAAGTCTTTATTTTCTTTAATCTCTTTTCTAGATAAAAATAATAGTTGGTTTTCATTTTTTTTATTTTCAATAACATGTTGAATGAGTTCAATCAATTCAGAATGAATAAGGTGCTTACGTCTACCCTTATTCATATTCTCAAATCGATTAATTTGCCCTAGAAAATATTGATATAGCTTCTTTTTTTGAGCTGGAATTTTAAAAAGTGGCTTAGAATTCGTATTTAAATTGAGAATGGGGTAAGCAATAATTTGATCTGAAATAAGGTGATGAGTGAGTAAAAAATCTATTTGCTCTAATTTTACTGTTTCCTTATTTTCAGAATTTATATATTTAGAGCTCAAATATGTTACTATTTTTTCCTTTGTATGCTCAGGGTATTTTGTAAAATGATTATTAAATTGGAAAAAGCCTTCAAGAAGAGGCTTCACAAGCCTAATCGTAATCATCTGCCACTCAAGGTCAGTGAGGATATCATGAACAAACGTAAGTTCTTCGGCTGGGTTTTCTAGTGGTAAGACTGCTAAAATAAGGCCTCTTTCACCCTTTACAGTAACTAATGTTGGGTTAGTTAGCCCTTGAAGAGTTACATCCAGTCTTGATTCCTGTGATTTTTTTAAATGTATACGGTCTAGTTCAAATTTATTCTTAGGGTAATAAAGTTGATTAACTTTACGTATTCCTTTCTTAATAAATATATCTAAGTACACAACAAGTAACCTTGCTGTGGCCAGCGCATCATCATGGGCCCTGTGTGCTTTTGAGTGCTTAATTTTGAAGAGTCTACTCATATAGTTAAGGTTGGAGTTTAAGATCTCTGGAATCATATGCTTTGTCATAACATTGGTACAAATGACTTTATTTTCCAAGTCAGGTCGTTTTAACCTTGAAAGGACACTGTTTAAGAATGGTACATCAAAAGAGGTATTGTGGGCGACAATAATATCATCAGCAATAAACTCTAGTATCTCATCTATAACTGTCTCAATAAGAGGTGCATCTTTAACATCAGCAGTTTTTATATTGGTAAGATTTTGGATGAAATCAGGAATTGGAATTTCTGGATTAATTAAAAAGCTTTTTTCATCTACAATTTTTCTTTCTTTAATTTTAACCATCCCAATCTCGATGATTTTATCTTTTGTGTGATTTCCACCAGTTGTTTCTAAGTCAATGACACAGAAACATAAATTATCTACTAATTCTTGAGATTTTTTTTGAGCAGTTACCTTAGTAGTCATTAAATATCCATATTTTTTATTGTTTGTAGAAGAAGAGTTGTAAACTTTTCTTTTACTTGGTTGGCCACATCTTTTACCTCATCATGGTTAAGACTTTCTTGACCCATTCCTGCTGCAAAATTTGTTATACAAGAAATACCACATACTTTAAGACCAGCATGATGTGCCGCTATAGCTTCAGCGACAGTGCTCATTCCAACCATATCAGCACCCATTTTAGAAAACATTCTTATTTCAGCAGGTGTCTCATAGGACGGACCGAGAACTCCGACATACACACCAGTTTCAATTTTTAAGTTAAGTTCATTGGCCGACTTTAAAATCGTATTATTTAGTTCTGGATTATATGTTCGACTCATATCAGGAAATCTTTCTCCTAGCTCCTCTATATTCGGACCAATAAGTGGGTTATCCCCAGTTAGGTTTATATGATCTGTTATAATGACTAGTTCACCTGGTGTATAGTTACTATTCATTCCTCCGGCAGCATTAGTAAGTATGAGTTTTTTAACTCCAAGAAGTGCAAGAACTCTAACAGGAAGAACTACATCCTGCATAGAGTGCCCTTCGTACCGATGAAAACGCCCTTGAAAGACGATTACTTGTTTTCCACCTAATGTTCCAGCAACAACCTTACCTTGATGGCCCTTTACCGTCGTTTGATGAAAATGAGGAATTTCGCCATAGGGAATGATTATTTTATTTTCAACTTTTTCTGCAAATTCCCCTAGACCTGATCCGAGGATTATTCCTACCTCAGGAGAACCTGAGCCAATATTTTCAGAGATATATTTTGATGCTTCTTTAATTTTACTAAACATATATTCCTTTTATACTTGTGATAAAACTTCATAAATTGTAGCAGGTTTAACAACTTTGTTCTTAGAAATCTTAATAACTTGTTTCTGAAATTGTTCAGTTATTTCTTCGACTTTCTTTATTTGTTTCTCTCGGTGAAAGATTGTAACTAAAGGTTCTCCCTTTTTAACACGATCACCAATTTTTTTATGAAATTTAAAACCAACACCAAAGTCAATTTTATCAGTTTTGACTTTTCTACCACCACCTAATTCAGTACAAAGAAAGCCAACATCTTTATTACTAAAAGACTTGAGGTGGCCATCTTTAGTGGCCAAAACTTCTGTTCTTAGCTCACTCACATCAAGTAGAGAGTAGTCATCAAGAACTCTAACATCTCCTCCTTGGTTCTTGATAAGAGATCTAAATTCATTTAAAGCTGAACCATCTTTAATTGATTTTTTTGCTAATTTCAGTGCAGATGTATAAGTTTTAGCTTGACCACCAACATGAATCATATGGGCTGCAAGTGCTAAAGACAAGTCAGTGAGATCTTTTGGTCCGTTTCCTTTAAGGGTTTCAATTGATTCAATTATTTCTAATGAGTGTCCAACGGTATTCCCCAGAGGTTGATCCATATTGGTTAGAAGGGCAGTAGCTTTCTTATCAAATCGGGCTGCAGTTTTCAAAATGGATTTAGCAAGTTTTCTTGCTTGGGTCTTATTACCCATGAAGGCCCCAGAGCCAACTTTGATATCCATTACAATTCCATTGGCACCTTCAGCTAATTTCTTACTCATTATACTTGCTGTAATAAGAGGTATACTGTCAATTGTTGCAGTTACATCTCTTAATGCATAAATCTTTTTATCCGCAGGAGCTATATCTTTAGTTTGACCAATTAAAACAAGTCCTCTCTCGTTGAGGATTTTTTCAAACTCATCTAAAGAAATTTCTGTTTGGAATCCATCTATTGCTTCAATTTTATCAACAGTACCACCAGTAAAACCGAGACCTCTTCCAGCTATCATTGGGACTTTAACTCCACAGGCAGCAGCGATTGGAGCTAAAATAAAAGAAGCCTTATCCCCAATTCCCCCTGTGCTGTGCTTATCAACTACATTCTGGCCTTCAAAAGACAAAGTTTTACCAGAGTAAAGCATGGCATCTGTTAAGTATGCTGTCTCCGCTGTTGTCATACCATTTAAAAATATGGCCATTAGTAGAGCAGTCATCTGGTAATCTTTAACTTCTCCATTCATAAGGCCATCAATGACCCATTTAATTTCTTCTTGCTTGAGTTTTTGTTTATTCTTCTTTTTCTCGATAATATGATACATGCTGTGCTGCATTTAAAGTCCTATGCTATTGCCTAAATTGAAAGTAGAATTTATCATAAATTATCAAAAGTATAAACAAACTAAATAAACAATTGGGTTGAATATGATGAAATGCTTAAA
>CAYFHZ010000175.1:0-6328 GCA_964342535.1 uncultured Bacteriovoracaceae bacterium
AAAAAATAAATTTCCGGGAGTTGAAATTATAGGTGCTAAAGCTCCAAGGCTGGCCACTACAACTATGATCTCATATCCTGGAATTCATGGACAAGCTGTTCAAATAGAACTTGAGTCAAATGATATTTTTGTAACGACTTCATCAGCATGTTCAGATAATAGCCCCGAAACTTCTAGAGTTCTGAAAGCAGTAGGTTATGGAGACGATATTGGGCGTGGAGTAGTCAGAATTAGTTTTTGCACAAACGCAGATGCGGAAGTTTATAACCTCATTGAAGAAAAATTGACACAAGCCTATAATAAACTAAAAAAACTTCACAGTTTTTAATGGTTTATTATGAAAAAACTTATTTATTGTTTTTTAGCGGTTCTACTACCACTACACTCTTGCTCTACCATTCAGGTAATGGAAGATAATCAAGTTAATGATGGTCATTATCGACTTTATACCTATCCTCATAAACCAAGAATAGATAATTATGACGGAGAAAGATTTCAAAAAATTTCAATATTAGGACTTAATGACTTTGAAGCCCAAGAAAATGCAACTGAGTATCCAATAAAAAATCGCTTTGATGAAAAAAGAATACTATCCATAGGTGGTCTCACTGCGATGAAAACCTATATTGATTTATTTAAGCAAAATTCTATCAATCCTGTATTAACTGTCGATGCGGGCTCATTTATTAAAGACAGTATTGATTTAAATAAAAGTTTATTTCTCTACAATTACCTAAACGTTGATGCTGCTAATATCGGTAGTAATGAATATTATTTTCAAGCGCCCAAATTAAAAAGAGATTTTATCTTTAAAGGACTGGCCAGAAAATTAAAATTCCCACTTTTAAACAATAATATTACTTTTCTTACTGATGATACCCAAATGCAAGAGCTTGGAGTATCTCCATATTCAATTAAAGAAGTTGGGGACTTAAAAATTGGAATTATTGGAACACTTACTCGAGCAGTTGCAGAGAACTCAGCCCAGAAAAAAGTTAAACAGACCTATATTGAAAATTCGGCTAAAAATATAATTGTTAGCGCTAACTCTCTACGTAAGCTTGGAGTTGATATTGTAGTTGTTCTTTTAAGTCGAGGAACAAACTGTACGGCAAAGCAAGCTAAAGAACTGGGAATTATTGAAAGTAAAGTTAACTTTGATCCAAGAACTTCGAAATACTGTGATGAAACTGAAGAAAGCTTTCATCAAACATTAAAACTTCTTCCTCCTCAAACTGTTGATGTTATTTTTACCAGTGGTAGAAAGGCTAAAGTGGCCAACTTCATCGAAGGAATACCTGTCTTACAAAATCTTGGAAAAGGACAATATCTGTCTTGGATTGATTTATACTTTGATAAAAAACATAAAGTTGTAGCTCAAGATTTAACTCAGATTCATCAACCTATACAGCTTTGTCATCAATTTTTTAAAAACTCAGTCGATTGTTTTACGGATGAAAATTTTGATAATGAAGAGCTTATTCCAGCAACCTTTCTTGGACATCCAGTCAAAATAAAGAATGAAACATTAAAGACAAATTAGTTCATTATTTTTACAAAATACTCTCAAATCACCTCTACAAAAGCCTACCGGCGAATCATTTATACAAATATTTTCTTTGAGCCCTGTTGATTTGAAGCCTCTAATACACGCTGCTTCCCCTCTTGCCCCACAACTATTTTGACGACAGTATTTACGATATATTCCTGGGCATTTATCTGTAATAACCCTTGAATATCCAGCGGGACAAAAATCACATAGATCAGATTGAATGACCTTGCATTCGAAATCAACATCAAAGCAAATATCATTTTCTTTTAATTTAAAATTACTTTTACCTGCAAGTACTGCATATAGATTTCGAGAATCTATATTTGTACCAATTTTTGTTTTTTGATCATCAACAAGTAAACTTAAATTTGAATCAAGACTGATACCAAAGTTAAAGATACCAGTTTTACGTACCAGCGGAGTATCTAAAATATGATCTCTGCATTTATCATTAAACTGTGTTAAAGGCACAATATACAACTCTCCACTGCCCTTAGAGGAGGGTGTTTTGTAGAACAAGCAATCTGTACTCAATGTTTTTCCTTCTCTTAATAAGGTAACATTTAATATTTCAAGTACAGTGTCCTTTGGTTCTTTTATCGAGATATTTTGCTTAAGCCCTTGGGCCAAATTGACTTCAACTGCTGCTGACCACCTTTTCAGTGCTAATTCTTCAAAAGAATGAGAATAGGCTATTGATACGAAAAAAAAATTTAAAATTAATACATACATCTAAAAGCAAAACCTTTAATTTCTTTATTATTTATTTTTTCTTGAAGCTCACTATGATCGACAACTAACTCAGCTCCATTTTTTTCATTCCATTTTTTTCTAAAACCATTTTGTTGAACTAAGTGATGAGCAGGAAAGTAGTGACTCGATAATTTTAAATTTCCTTCACCTGTTAATTGATCATCAATATATTCAACCTCACTACCTAAAAGGTGAAAAACACTTAACCAACTAGGAGAATAATGCGAATATGCTGAGTAATTCTTCTTTTTACAGTTAGATGAAAAAAAATATCCACAGTAGTCATTTTCTTTACTCTGCTGAAGAGATAAGGATTTATCCCATGGAACTAAACTTTTAAACATAAATCCTTTTCTCAATTGTGTTGGAAAATAACTAATGGCCTCCAACACTCTATTTGCAAGTAAAGCCCCTCCTTTAAAAAAACAAATATTTTCCATTTGTTCTTTATCAAAGCTCAAAAATGGCATGATATCGTTAGGAGTTACGATAAAATCGTCACCTGCAAGTAGCTTTGATTCATAAACAGAGACATAGTATTTATCAACTTCTAATTTTTGTAAGTAGGTATCCCAAAGATTTTTAGAGTCCGGATCTCTTCCTGCTGAAAAAACTTTATTTGGTATTTCTACCTGATGGCAATTTCGTTTTAAATAAAAGTGAAAATTTCGTTCTTCATTTCTTATAAAAAACTCTATTTCCCCGTTAGGGTAAATCGTATACTGCTTAGGATCTGGATAAAAATTTCGTCCTGATATTTTGATTTTTGATGAAGCACTTAAATTATTTTGTATCCAACATTTAAAAAAATGTGGGTTGCATTCAAAAAAACTCAAGGGATAATCGGAATACCTCCCCTCTATTGAAGGACAAATTTTATCTTCATTTTGAAGATTAAGCTCTCGTTTTCCTCCAACCCAAATAGCATTTACCCGAGCTTTTAGCTCTTTCTCTAAATATGAATTATTGGATTTCGTACGCGAAGGGGCATTTTTATATAGAAAAAAACCAATAAAAAAGATTCCGGCACAGGCTATTAAGAGAATTTTTGTTATAATATTTCTAGAGAACTTTATCATGTATAAGGAAGTGTATATGGAGTGGCTAGAAGAAGTAAATAATCTTGAAGAAAGATTCGAAGAAATTTTTTCATTCGATGAGTATATGACTATATTTGAAGAAAATCCCGCTCAAGAACTTCGAACGAGTGCTCATTACTTTAAAGATATGTTTCTTCATTTTGGTAAAGATGATAATGGGCACTTTAAAATGTTTAAAAAAGAACATCATGATGCTCCTTCAGTCGCTGGCCAATTTCTTGCTCAAGAAAGAATTTATAATAACCTCATCAATTTTACTGAAGAGGGTTTTAATAACAAGTTCCTTTTACTTGTTGGTCCCAATGGCTCAGCTAAGTCATCTCTAGTCAAAAAAATTATGAAAACAGCTGAGGATTATTCCAGAACAGATGAGGGAAAACTCTATAGCTTTAGTTGGATTTTTCCAATTGATACATATGTCAAAGGAAGCCTTGGACTTAGTGGAAAACAATACGATAAACATCTTCATAGCTACGCTCACCTTGAAGATAGTAATATAAATGCA
Organism: uncultured Bacteriovoracaceae bacterium; assembly: GCA_964342535.1. Taxonomy (GTDB): domain Bacteria; phylum Bdellovibrionota; class Bacteriovoracia; order Bacteriovoracales; family Bacteriovoracaceae. The sequence continues at coordinate 3,911 of CAYFHZ010000175.1, forward strand.
ATTCTTCCTAGTGAGTTAAAAGATCATCCTATTCTTCTTATACCAACGAAGACACGGCAAAAACTTATAAATAAATACTTGCAGGATGAACCTGATAAATTAGCAACCGTTAAGCAGACCTACTTGTATAACGGAGATATATCAAAGAGAAACAGACAAATATTTGATGCTCTACTTAAGAATTATCATGGAAACTATCAAGAAGTTTTAAAACACATTCGTGTTGAAAGGTACTATATAGATAAACGCTATAGTGTTGGGGCCACAACAATAGAGCCACAACTTCATGTTGATGCTAAATTGCAACAAATTACAATGGATCGAAGACTTGCTTCATTACCTCCAAGCCTTCAATCTTTAAATTTGTTCAATCTCTCAGGCGAAATTACATTAGCTAATCGTGGATTACTGGAATTCTCTGATCTTTTGAAAAGACCTCTCGATACTTTTAAATACCTTCTTATGACAATGGAAACAAAAACTATAAATCTATCTGGAATTCTAACAGAGCTCGATATTTTCTTTATTGGAAGTTCTAACGAAGTACATTTCAATGCTTTTAAACAACACCCTGATTATAATTCATTCAAGGGAAGATTCAGCTTTCTAAAAGTTCCTTACCTTCTGGATTTCAAAGAAGAAATTTTGATTTACAATGAACAAATTGAAAACCTGAAAGAAAAGGTTCATTTTGAACCTCATGCACTTGAAGCTCTTTGCCTATGGTCAACAATGACAAGGATGCGCCACCCTCAAGTTAAAAACTATAAGGACAAAAAACTTGGCGAAATTGTTCCTAAGTTAAATCCACTTGAGAAAGCGATTTTCTTATCTACAAAAGTCATGCCTGAATATCTCTCCCAAGAAGAACAACAATTTCTTAACCTTGGTATAGATGAAGTTCGAACTGAATTTGAAAATGAAGCTCTCTATGAAGGAAAATTTGGAATTTCTCCTCGAGAAATAAAGCAAATTATCTATGACCTTGGAACTGATTATAAGAATGTCACTTTTATAGAAATACTTGAATACTTACGTGAACTTTCAGAAAAAAAATCTGAATATGATTTTCTCAATATAAGTTCACAGGGAGATTACCATAACCCTAAAAAATTTCTATATCTTACAGAACATCATTTTTTAAATCAATTTGATGTAGAAGTTCGAGAATCTCTTGGACTTGTTGATAATAGATCATATGAGGACTATATTGAAAAATATGTCATGCATATTAATGCACTAACTAAGAAGGAGAAAATAAAAAATCCTGTTACTGCAAAATATGAAGAACCAGATATGTATTTAGTAAAAGAATTTGAAACTAATGTGCATATAAAAGAAGAGCCTGATAAATTTCGTTCACATGTTTTAAGTAAAATTGGTGCCTATTCATTAGATAATCCAGGTAAGGCGATCACATATACTGAAGTTCTTGATAATGTTGCAAGGCAACTAAAAGAAACCTTTAGAAATGAACAAAAGAAAATTATAAGTTCAGTTGGTACTAATTTAGTATATTACTTTAGAGAGCTTCAAGATAAAAAAGAAGAAAAAGATGTTAAATCCGGTCTTTCCGATACTGGTAGAGAGCAAATTGAAAAGATTCTGAATCATTTACATGAACATTTTGGTTATAGTCAAGAAGGTGCATTAAGTTGCTTAAATTATTTGATTAAAAAGCGATATGATGTTACCAAATAAGCCTTATGGCCGATGTTTATAAAAAATTTACACCTGAATTATATGAAGCAATGTACCAAGTTGAAGAGGAACAAGATGGCCTTAGACTCGATCAGTACTGTGCCACTTTTCTCGTTAGTTTTTCTCGGCAAAATATAAAAAAGAAAATTAAAGATGGTGAAATCAAAATTATGGGACGTCCCTACCCCCATAAAGCTTCAGTAAAAGTTTATCACCGAGAAAAAGTTCAAGTAAGAACCTATCGCTCTGATCATGAAGATGAATACTGGAACGGAGAAAAAATTCAACTTCAGCTTGACCCTGAAACTGTTTTCGAAGACGAAAACCTTATCGTTATTTCTAAACCTGCATATATGGCGACACATCCAACAGGAAAGCATTTATTTAATTGTGCTACTGTATACTATGAAAATAAATTTCATCATACCATGTGCTCCATCCATAGACTCGATAGAGAGACAAGTGGCGTCCTTCTACTTGGAAAAAATGCGAAGACAGCTCAACTCTGTACTGATCTCTTTGAAAAAGATCTCGTTTCAAAGTGCTATTTCTTTATGGCCGTTAAAGACTTAGATATTCGCTTTCCTATTGTTGCAAATGAAAGGCTTGGTACCTTAGATCATTATATACCACGAAATTATAATCACTGGTTTAAAGAAGACTCTAAACTCGGAAAGCATGCACAGACCCGCTTTATTGAACTTTACCAAGATCATA
>CAYFHZ010000176.1:0-6315 GCA_964342535.1 uncultured Bacteriovoracaceae bacterium
GAGTCAGATGGACCTTGTACAATGACGATTTTTGGCCATGTACCAGTGTATCCATCGGCTGCTTTTTTTACATATAAGCCTAGTTCTCTTTGAGAGGGCTCCGCTCTGTAGCCATACATACAGGCAAAAGCATCAAAAGAATTATTGGCACATCCATGATAAACACCTGCAGCAATTGCTCCTCCTTTAAACATTCCAGGATAAGAAGCTAACATTGAATTTGCCATCACCGCACCAGCACTTAATCCTGTAATATAGACGTCTTGTGGCGATGTCGTATTAATCATATATTGAACCATATTATGTATAGATGCTAATTCTCCTCTACCTCGAGTGTTATCACCGGGCTCAAACCAATTAAAGCAAGTATAGTTGTTATTAGAAGAAGGTTGTTCTACAAATAGTAAATTGAGTCCCTTCTCATCTGCTACTTTTAACCAACCTGTCTCATCGTCAAAATCTTTTGCTGACTGGGTACAACCATGAAGTACTACAACTAATTTTTTAGCTTGCTTAGAAGTTATGTATGTATACATCCTAAGATTTCCAGGGTTATCTCCAAAGGATTGTACTTCTTGTAGCTCTTCTGAAGCCAAAACATTGATACTTAATAGACTCATCATCAAAATTAACATTTTCATTTTTACCTACTTTGCACTCTCAATTAGTTTTTTAATATTTATTACTGTTTCTTCCTTAGCCTCAACTATAGACCTTCCAACAGTTGTTGCTGCATCTAAAATCGCACCCGATAACAGATTTTGAATTTGTTTCGCAAGATTCTCTACTTCATAAGCCTTAAGATCAAGATTAAAGTTATGAGTTAAGATTTGCATGATTCGAGTTGTACCTGCCTCTCTCAAATCATGATGCATTTTCCTATAATCTTCGTCAACAAGACAAAGATAATAAAATAAAATCATAACTGCCAATTCATTTGGATTCTCTTCTGCCCACAAAAAGGGTGATTCAACATATGTATACAGAACATCTTCATTATCATCAGTATTATCTAATCTCTCTAATAAGATCGTATGATAATGTGAAAAAATATAATGAACACAAGCCTTAATCATTTCTGATTTGTCTGAATAATGATAAGCAATATGGGCCCTAGTTGTTCCAAGCTTATCTGCAATAACCTGATAAGTGATTTTCTCAAAACCGATCGTTGCAATACACTCAATCGTACTAGATATGATTTCAAGTTTCTTAAGTTCGCCTTTAGTTGGCTTTAAATTTAAAAAATTTACGACTTCCACTAAAAACCAATATCATGTTGAAATCGAAAAAACAAACATCGGTATAATTTTTCTTGTACAGTTGTATAAAAACATTGACAGTTAATGTTGTGAGAAATACTAAGAATTGATGGAAATTGAAAGAGATGAACTCTATTACGAAATAAAAGGATCAGGAACTCCTATTCTATGTCTTTCTGGCTTTGCTAGTACTGGATATAATTATCATTCATTAAAACTAAATGGAAAAATGATTATTCTAGACAACCGAGGAATGGGTAAAAGTCCCAATTCATTAAATTCATATAGCATTCAAACACTCGCTCAAGATGCTTGCGAACTCATGTTAAGTTTAGGCTACAAAAAATTTCACGTCTGTGGAATATCCATGGGAGGCTTTATTGCGACAGAGTGTGCCCTTCTTTTTCCTGAACTTGTTAAAAGCTTATCTCTACTTTGTACAACTTCAGGTGGAGATGATTTTGTCACATTACCTTATTCAACTGCAGATGATATGTTTAGATTTTACTCTCAGGACAATAAGAAAATTTCAGAAGCCTTGGCCGATATAACAGTACATAATGAGAAATTAAAAAATTCCATTGCAAACATTAGACAACAATACTCACCCGCTGATCCATTTGAAGTAGTAAAACAAAAAAAAGCCGTAGATACTTACCTAAGTCATTCTCATCCATTGGAAAAAATAAAATGTCCAACTTATATATTAACAGGTGATAACGACAGATATGTTAACCCTGAGAATTCTCTAATATTGTCAAAAAAAATAAAAAACTCAAAAGCAGACTTAATTTCGGAAGCAGATCATATGTTTTTCCTTGAAAAGCCCGAGGAAGTTTCCCTAAAAGTCTCAACATTTATTGAAGGAGTAGAGTCATGATTTCCCTCGCGAAGTCCGCAGTATGGATTCCTGAAACATTTGAAACATCAGAAGAAATTGCAACCTCTTCTGGGATACCTGAAGAAGTTGTAAGAACCAAAATGGGAATTACAAAAAAATGTCGTGCGCTTAAAGAGACACAAACAAGTACAATGGCGATTAATGCAGCAAAAGAAGTTTTAAAAGATATTGATCCTAATAGTATTGATATGCTTATTTGGACTGGCTCTGAATTTAAAGATCACCCTGTATGGTCAGCTGGAATTTTTGTTCAAGAACAACTTGGACTGCAAAAAGCTTGGGCATTTGACATGTCTGCAAGGTGCTCTTCTAACGTTGTTGGACTTAAAGTAGCTAAGGCCATGATGGAAAACGATTCTCGTCTTAAGAGAGTACTTTTATGTGGTGGTCATAAAACGGGTGAACTCGTTAACTACCAAGACCCTACTTCTAGATTTTTATATAATTTAAGTGATGGCGGCTCTGCGATGCTTCTTGAGCGAAGTGATAAAAATCCAATTTTGGCTTCTCATATCATAACTGACGGAGCTTTTAGTAAAGACGTTATAATTAAAGCTGGCGGGACAGAGCTTCCTTGGTCAGAAAATAAAAATGATTATTACCTTACTTGCCCTGATATCGCTGGAATGAGAGAAAGACTAGCAGAAAGATCAATCAAAAATTTCTTAGAGGTAATTAAGACTGCTGCGACTGAGTCCCTTAAGAAGCCAATTGATTATTTAGCACTTCTTCATATGAAAAAGTCTGCACATGATGAAATATTATCTCAGCTTGAACTTAAGCAAGAACAAAGTATTTACTTACATGAATATGGGCACTTTGGAGCACCTGATCAAGTATTAAGTTTAGGACTTGCTGAGAAGGATTTAAAGCCAGGAAGTCATGTCGTTCTTGCCAGTGCAGGTATTGGCTATACTTGGTCTGCAATAAGTTTAAGGTGGGATGAACCAACATTTACATTAAAAAGAGGAGAATAATATGTTTGAAAACAAAAAAGTATTCGTTACAGGTGGTGCTGCTGGAATTGGCCTCGCAACAGTAAAAAGATTTTGGGAATTAGGAGCTCACCTCACTGTTGTTGATATCCCAGATGCAAGTAAAACTGAGTTAGCCCAAATGGAAAGAGTAACATATATCCAAGCCAACGTAACAAATGAAGCTGATATCAATAAAATTAAAAGTGAAATGGAAAAAGGAATTGATGTTCTTGTAAACAATGCTGGGATTACAAGAGATGCCTCTATTTTAAAAATGACTGATGATATGTGGGATCAAGTTATTGATGTAAATTTAAAAGCAGTATGGAAATTATCTCAATTGGCCATCGCTACGATGAAAGAGCAAAAATCGGGTGTTATTTTAAATGCAGCGTCTGTAGTCGCACATTACGGAAATTTTGGTCAAAGTAATTATGTAGCTACAAAAGCTGGTGTGATTGGTATGACTAAAACACTTGCCAAAGAAGTTGGAAAGTATGGAATCAGAGTGAACGCTGTTGCTCCTGGATTCATTGCAACTGAAATGGTAAAGAAAATGCCTGAGAAAATTATTGCATCAATGGAAGAAAAAACTCCTTTAAAAAGACTTGGAGATGTAAAAGATATTGCGAATGCATATGCTTTTCTAGCAAGTGATCAAGCAAGTTTTATAACTGGAACCTGTCTAAACGTAGACGGAGGAATAGTCATTGGTTAGACCTCACGTAATAACTTATTCAAATAAAGCAAATAGCCCGTGGATTGTTTTAATTAACGGGCTGTTTGTTAATAAGAGTTCTTGGGATCAACATATTAAATACCTTACCCCTCGCTTCAATGTTTTAACTTATGATTGTAAAGGCCAAGCAGAAAAAGAAGTTCTGAGATCAACTTACAATTTGGAATCACATGTGAGTGATTTGAAAGAATTGTTAGACAATCTAGATATTCCAAAGGTGAGTTTACTTGGAATAAGTAATGGTGGAAGAATCGCTCTGAAATTTACGGAAATTTATGGCCATAGAGTTGAGACAATTATTAGTGGTGACACTTATGACATTTTATCTCAATCGCTAAAACTTAAGCTTGAGAGTTGGCTTTTCGCATCCAAGCATGGAGGTAATAAACTAAGATTTAAAGTTAGTACCCCATGGATTTTTGGCAAGACACTGATTGAAGAAAAACCAGAGCTTATAACCTATTTTGAGTCCTTGAGTGAAAGTCGTAGTCAGTTAAATTCAGAAAACCTCATAGCCTCAGCATTAAGAGCAGAGGACAAAATTAACCTTAATCTTATAAAAAATAATATCGTTTTTTTCGTAGGAGAGGAGGATCTTCTCACTACTTGTAAAGAACATGAGCATATGGCGATGAAATGCCATAATTCGAAACTCATTCAAGTAAAAGGTGGCCATGCTTCATTACTTGAATACCCTGACAACCTAAACATTATTATGGAGGAACTATGTCTTGGTTAAATTTTCTACATCAGTATGATGGACTTGCCGTAATAGATCAAAACTCACAAAAAACTTTTACATATAAAGAATTATATCAAGAGGCATGTGCCTGGACAGAATACTTAACCATGAATAATATTCAACCCGGAGATCGTGTTGCCTATTATAGCTCTAATTCACTTGATCATTTAACAATCTTATTTGCTTGCGCTAAGCTTCAAGCGATTTTTGTACCGTTAAATTTTAAAGCCCCTCATCTTGAGACTGAAAAAACTATTAAAAGAATAGAACCTAAATTATACCTTGAGACTCGCCCTCAAAATCTTGTTTACAATCAAAATTTTGATTTTAGAGACCTTGATGAGTCAGTACCAGCTCTTATGCTTTTTACGAGTGGCAGTACTGGTGAGCCTAAGGGGATACTTATGCATGGAGAGATGCTTAAGGCTAACCAAATAAATACAGTCACGAGCTGGAATCTGCTTAACACAGATAGAACAATTGTAGAAACTCCTTTTTTTCATACTGGTGCATTTAACGTATTATGCCTTCCATTACTTTCAATTGGGGGATCAGTCGTTCTTGCTGAAAAGTTCGATCTCAATAATTTTTTCCAAACAGTACAAAATGATCAACTTACAGTCTATTTTGGTGTTCCTACAATGTTTGAACTCATTGAAAAAGACTCTCGGTTTCAAGAGCTTAAAAATTCGTCCTTAAGGTTTCTCATCTCAGGTGGTGCACCTTGTCCAGAGAGATTAATTAAAGAATATCAAAAACAAGGTCTACAATTTAAACAAGGCTATGGACTAACTGAAGTTGGACCTAATTGTTTTGTTCTCCAAGAAGAAGAAAGCCTACGTAAGATAGGAAGTATCGGTAAACCAATCGTTAACTCAGAAGTCATTGTTATAAATAATGAGGGACAAATAGTCGAAGCAGGCGAAATTGGCGAGTTATGTATTAGTGGAGCTCATTGTTGTTTAGGATACTTTAAAGACGATGAAACATTTAAGAAAAAATTGTTTAATGGCTTTTACAAAACGGGGGACCTTGTTTGTAGTGATAACGAAGGTTTTTATTTTGTTAAAGGTAGAAAAAAAGAAATGTATATAAGTGGTGGAGAAAACGTTTATCCACAAGAAGTAGAACGTATTTTAATGGAGCACAATGATATTGAAGTTGCTCAAATTGTTCCTGTTCCTGATAGTAAGTGGGGAGAGGTAGGATACGTATACTACACAGCTAAAACGAAGCTATCAAAAGATGTTTTAGAAGAGTACTTACGCCCAAGGCTTACTCGCTTTAAACATCCCAAATATTATAAGCAAGTTTCTGAGTTTGCCCTTCTGGCAAATGGAAAGATTGATAAGAAAAAATTACAAATGATGGCAAAGGATAGTCTATGATTTTAAAATATTCACTCCTCACAGCTTTTGTCTTTATTACTTATTTTCTAAGTTATAAAGGAATGAAAAAGACAAAAGATCTTAAGGGATTTGCAATTGGAAATAAGGATATGAATCCTTACCTCATTGGACTCACTATGGCCGCAAGTATATCATCGACTGCGACTTTTGTGATCAACCCGGGCTTTGTCTACACACATGGTCTCTCTGCTTTTTTTCACTATGGAATTGCTGCCAGTTTAGGAATTTTGGCTGCATTTGTTCTTATGACTAAGAAGTTTAGAAGCTTTGGTGATGCTAAGGGAG
>CAYFHZ010000177.1:0-6311 GCA_964342535.1 uncultured Bacteriovoracaceae bacterium
CGAAATTTTCTTTGTATGTCCATTTGGAGTATATTCTAAAAAATTTAAAAATTGCTCTCGATAGCATTTAGGAGCAATTCTTCCTTTTTCATCAAGTTCACATTTTTGAGACAAAAAATCTTCCATTTCATTAGCGAGTCTTAACGAACTTAACATCGTAATAACAAATTCAACAAACTCATTTAATTCTAATTGTCCATCTCCATTCGATTGAGAGTGAAAAAGACTTGTCATTAAAGTTATTGTCTCCGCTGTATTTGCTGCTTTTCCTGGGAGAATAAACCCTTCTCCTTCAAGTAGCTCTGAAAAGTCAGTCATAAGAGTAACAAGTTGTTCTTGGGTAATATAATATTGTCCCCGAAAAGAAATTTGAGTTTTTCCAAGTGGTTTATTATCACTATCTACGTTATAAGCTTTAAAGAATTTTTCGACTAAGACCTGGTACAATCTTACTTCAAAAATACCTCTTGGGTTTCTTAAATAAGTATGATCGAAAAGAGGTGTTAATTCACCTCCCTGAAAATACTTAAATCGTCTAACTGTTTTTTGTAAGTGATCATAAAACCCTTCTTCCTGCGCGGACAAAGAGTCAATCCCAAGAAATCTCCAAAATATTCTTTTTGCTTTTTGAAAATATGTTTCATGTTTTAAGAAAGCCCTGTATGTAAATGATAATTCTCTAAGTAGGTCAATTGCATAATCTTTGAGTAATATTCTTATATCACTCGTTGAAAAATTTGAGCTATTGTTTCCAAGTAATACTTTTTTAAGTTTTTTTATTGAATCTTCATATTTTAAAAATTTAGAAACCTCTGGAAAGAATTTTTTTACTACTACTTTTAGTTGCTCGAAGGTTACGATCGTTTCATGCTCACTATTTTGACCTTGAGAAACACTATATATGCTTGAAAGGTCTTGCTCGAGAGTTTTAACAAGTTCATAATCTTCTTGTAAGTTTCTCTCTGCTGATGAAAAATGAAGTAGGTCAAAAACAACTTTTCCTATATCACCTAAATTTATTAATAATTTTTTCAGTTCGCTTAATTTTAAAATTTCTTGTTTTCCACCCAAAAGCAATTTTTTTATAAAAAGTAATGGTTCAACATTGTCTAGAATTTCATTATTTTCTATATTTTCAAATTTTTTCAAAAAATCTAAGATATGTAGTGTTTGAGTATTTTCAATTAATAAATTTGAAATGAGCTTACCTATACTCAATAAATCCTGATAGACTCTTGTTCTTTTTTTGTTATACTCACTAAAACTTAATGTTTCTTTTGTAGTCAGTTTATTATACAAGTTGCCACTTATCATTATTTGATTAAGTTCTTTAGCTGTATTCGTTAGTTTTTTTACATTTTCTTTTTGAATAAAGCCTTCATCTTCTCCAAAAACAATTCGATTTAAGTCAAATATACCTTCTATAACTTCAATGGTACCATCATCAATTCCTGGCATATTTTCGTTAATATATGTTTTTAAAGGTGCCAATTGTAATGAGCCCGGTCTATCTGACTCCACAAGTTCAATGAATAAATACAGGTTAAACTCTAAGCAAGACAAATCATCTTGAACATTTTGAGTTAGAATTTTTGAAATCGAGTTTGGATTAAACTCGCAAGTAGCAAAGGAATTATACCCGACTTGTTCTGATGAATCAGAGTACATATCACTACAAGAGATAAATCCCATAATTAAAAGAATGTTTAAAACTAATTTTACAATCATACTACACTTCAAATATTAAAATAAATATTTTAACGAAGTATAGGCAGCATCATTATTTTCGTACTGAGACCAAAAGGATTCTTTGTTTGGATTTGTTCCAATCACATTTACTCCAAAAGTCGTGTACAATTTTTTACTGAACCTATAGTTCGTTTTAAAAACAGTTAATCGATCTTCCGTGAGCATGTCATATTTCACATCTAAGGCTAAGGAAACTTTCCGTGTTATTCCTTTGCTTAAACTTATATTGATGGCCTGATTCCATCTTGGGTAATTTACGAGTATATCATTTTCTGTATCAAACTCACTAACTCTTGCTATATATCCAAGGTGGCTTTTAAAGTCTCCATTTAAATATTTAGCTCCTCCCCCAATATATTCTTCTTTCTTCTTTTTGGGTTTAATTCCTGTATATTCAATAAAAGGTTCATCCCCGTCAGGATACTGTCTAGGACTTGAAGAAACATATGAGGAATAAAGTTGAAGGTGCTCATCGAGATTTAATTCGATATTCCCCCCTCTAACATCATGGTAATAAAACTGAGGTGTTGCCTCTACGTTAATAACACTTAAATCTGCTGGTGTTGAAATCTCTGCAGTTACACTCATTTCGTTTTCTGGCTTTCTGATATAATACAAATTAAATCTTAAAAGTTCATCGAAGTAACTTGCTCCTAATTTTGCACCAAAAGAAGTCTTGGTGACGACATCTGAAACATCTGGATAATTGACTCTGTAATATATTGGAATCGTTTTTCCATCGATTTCAGCACTTGCAGCAGGCGCATTACACCAAGGTGTTCTACAAGTTATTGTTCCCTTATCTTGATCAATGACCATACCTTGACTCATCTCCGGAACATAAAGACCTGAGGTGAATAGACCTAGTTCCAATCCATTCGAGAATTTTTCATCATAAAAAACCCCAATAAGACCTTCTTTTTCTATTTCAAAATAGTCAAAGTTAATTCTGTTATTAATTTTTCCAAGAGACCATTGGTCGTCAATATCTGACCACTCTAGATTTGTTCTTCCAAAAGCTAGTCTGGACTGAGAATATCTTAACTCATACAACACTTCTTTAAGTGAGTACTGAAGAATTTCCTCATCATTCATACGAGTTCTAATATCTAAAGATTTATAAACACCAGTATCTGTTAAAGAATTATATCTCAAGTCTAGTGAACCGTAATATGCATTACCTGGAACTTCCCCTACATCATTTAAAACTTGGTTATGTCTAAAATCAACACTACCATCGAAACTTGATTCTTTTGACTCGTAATCCAGTTTCTTCTTAAGGTCCGTTACTATTTTATTATTTTTAAATTTAGATAAAATTTTATTATCGGAACTCAGTGAAGAAATAGAACTATCACTACTTTGGGCCCAAGTAGTGGATAGAGTGCTCAAGCATAAAAAGTAGCTTAAGCTCTTAAATAGATTCTTATTTATTTCCTTCACCATTGAATCGTAGCTTTCCTCACATTTACGCTCTCTGTTATAAGGCGTAAGATTCTTTAAATATACTAAAATTTTAACATTTTTTAGCAATCATATGCCTAACATGTATAAAAAATGAACTTTTTACCTGTTTAAAACATTATCAGTTAAATTGTAACACATTGAAATTACAATGAAATAACATAAGTTAAGATGTAAGGATGTATTACTTGTCTATTTAATAAAAAAAAGAAAATATGTTTGTCGCACAAGAAAAAGGATACATTATGAAATTACTCTTATGTCTGGCCATGCTTTGGGCAAATACTACAATGGCTGCCACCCCAAAACACGACAACACAAAACTCTTTGTAAAAATGAAAACTGGATACACTGTTCCAGACTTAAAAAGTATGACAGGTGTAAAGCATCTATTTAATAATCTATTTTTAGTTCATACTTCTCACGCTGAACAACTTCAAGCAGAATTAAAAAAGTATGATTCTGTCGAAATGACAAGATTCAATTATTACTCACAAGCTAAAGAACTACCAAAACCTCAAGCAATTAAAAGTGGACTTGGTCTTGGTGGGCCTGAATTTGAATCTCAAGCCTTTAATGACCCAAGAGTTAATATGATTTGGTCATTCAAAGATGCTGATGATCAAGGTGTATCGGTTGAAAAATCTTATTTAACTCCACTTGCTGGTGAACAAGAGAGTATAATCGTTGCAGTCGTTGACACTGGAGTTGATTACAAACACGAAGATCTAAAAGATGTGATGTGGGTTAATACAAAAGAAATTCCAGGTAATGGTATTGATGATGATGGAAACGGATATATCGACGATATTCACGGTATTAATACTTTAAAAAGAAGAGCTGATGGTTCTGCTTACGGTAATCCTATGGCAAGTCACTCTCATGGTACACATGTAGCGGGGACAATTGGTGCGACTCAAAACAATAATATTGGAATTGCTGGAATCGCTTCAAATGTTCAAATTATGGCCATAAGAGCTGTACCAGATGCTGCTGATGAAACTGATGCAGATGTTGTTGAATCTTATTTATATGCAGCAAAACACGGCGCAAAGCTGATTAACTGTTCATTTGGAAAAAGTGTTAATGAAGGTGGAATGATCGTTAAGGAAACTATTGATTATATTGGTCAAACTTACGGTGTTCTGGTTTTAGCTGCTGCAGGAAATGATTATGGAAGAAATATTGATACTGATAGAGCTTACCCTGCTTCTTATGAATCTGATTACCTTTTAGTTGTCGCTTCAACAAACAAATGGGGAAGACTTTCTTGGTTTTCAAATATTGGTCCAAACAGTGTAGACCTTGCAGCACCAGGATCTGATATTTATTCAACTGTTAAAGGTAATAAATATGCTGAAATGTCAGGAACTTCTATGGCAACTCCTACAACGACTGGGGTAGCAGCAAAAGTTCTTAATCATTTTCCTGAACTAGGTCCTGTTGAACTCAAAAAAGTACTTATGGATAGTGTTACTCCTGTAAAAAGCTTTCAAGGGAAAATGGTTGCACCGGGAAGAGTTGATCTATATAACTCTCTTATGTATGCCATGGAAAACTTTACTCAATTAACTAAATAAAAAAATGGCCTCCATCCGTGGGGGCCATTCATACGACTTCACTCTAAATTCTATTGGCTTACTTTCTATACTCAAGATAGGCCCTAATAATATTATCTTGAAAAAAATCTTCTTCCAAATCTTCCATTAAATAGGCCGGTCTTTTAAAGATAGAAAAAAGCTCTCTTCCGTGCCAATTTAAAAGTTTAAAAATAGAATAAAATACTGCTGGTAGTAATGATAATGAAAGTCCAATTAATTTCCTAAATCTTATAGTTTCAAATTGATAATCTTCTCTGGTCATTTTCAATGTGTTCATACCTTCTCCCTCTTCTTGTTTAAAAGAGTAAAGTAAAATACATTAAAAAGGTGATAAGACTATGTTAAGAGTTTGTGTGCTTTTTAAGTTCGGATACTTGTTTAATTAGCTTTTCTTCTAAACTCTCCATGACTTTCTCTTCTTCTAAACTTATCTCATGGTCATATCCGCACACATGTAAGAAACCATGAATGGCCAAATGAATAAATTCATCAATATAATCCAGTTTGAATTCCACAGCTTGAGAATCACATACAGAGTCACAAATGAGAATATCTCCAATCTCCACTTCAGGAGCAAAAGTATCCCATTCATCATGACGAATTGAATCTTGCATAGGAAAGGACAAGACATCAGTGATTTTATCTTTATTTCGATGCTCTCTATTTATTTCTTGAATAGTGCCATTATCTACAAGTGAGAGACTTATTGTTTTATTACTTTTTATTTTATTTTGAATAAAATGATAAAACACTTCAGCTAGCCATGTACAAGCCTGATCAATTTGAGCTTTCTTCTCATTTGAAGCTTCAACTTCTAAGATGAAATATAATAATAGATTTTTAAACTTAAATTCTTTTTCCATATGACCTTACATTTATTAAAATGGTTTAATAGCTTAAAAAGGAAGTGATATCAAATGGATTTTCAACATATTGTAGAAGCGATCAATACTATTAAGGCCATGAGACACCCTGAAACTGGTTGCCCCTGGGACCTCAAGCAAACACACCAAAGCCTAATTAAATACCTTATAGAAGAAAGTTATGAATATATTCATGCAATAGAACTAAATGATAAAAAAAAGATGGAAGAAGAGCTGGGAGATGTTTTACTTCAAGTTCTTCTGCATGCCCAAATAGCAGAAGATAATAATGAATTTGATCTTGGAACTGTTGCAAAAAAACTATCAGAAAAGATGATTCATAGACACCCACATGTGTTTAAGGACCCAACCCTTGCGAAAACCCCAGAAGAGGTCGTAACCAATTGGGAAATTCTCAAAAATAAACCAAAGGCTGAATTTTCAATCACAGAAGAAGATATCTACTTACCTTCTCTACTTGCTAGTTTTAAAATTGGTGAAAAATCAAAAACGATTAATTTTGACTGGACAGAAGTTGAAGATGTCTTATCAAAGGTAGAAGAAGAACTTGAAGAAGTAAAAGTAGAAATGATGGCAAGTAACTATCAAAAAACTCGAGAAGAAATTGGAGATC
>CAYFHZ010000178.1:0-6270 GCA_964342535.1 uncultured Bacteriovoracaceae bacterium
CAACAGAAGAAGGCTTTGGAGAAGAAATGCCAATTGCAAAAGTTTTAATTGATGATTATATCAAAAATATAAAATCAGATGTTTCAAGAGAGGAAGCTGCTGGTTTAATTCTTGATGAATTAGATGCTTAATTAATATATAAAAGGACTTTTTATGAAAAAATTATTACTAGGACTTTGTTTAGCTACTTCTTTTAACGTTTTAGCAGACGATCCAAACCTTGAAGGTAAGATGGATGTTTATGATTTTAAGTATCTAGACCACGGAGGTTATAATAATTCAGATGACACCAGTTCAACTATAATGATTTATTCTTCTGCTCTCGTAACTACTTTAGAATTTAACCCAGTTATTGGTATATCTGTCTCTACGTTATTTCATTGCTCAGCTCTAACGGAAAAAGCTTATCAAACTCATGATACGGAAGCTACTACAGTAAAATCTTTTGAGCTATTAACTTCATGTCTTGTTAGAATGCCTATTGTTCCAGTTGTTGGAACTTACGATCTAGTTCAAAGCGGAGTGTGGGAAGTTTCTAGTGATGCCACAACAGGAATATCTCAAGGTCTTGATGGTTATGCTGATGCTTTAGCAATGGTACAACAAGAGGCAATTGAGCAATTAGTAGCAACAGAAGAAGGCTTTGGAGAAGAAATGCCAATTGCAAAAGTTTTAATTGATGACTATATCAAAAATATAAAATCAGGTGTTTCAAGAGAAGAAGCAGCTGGCTTAATCCTTGATGAACTAGATGCTTAATACATATTCTATGCTTACTTAAAGACTTAGGGATTCAACTATGAAAAAAATTATTTTCCCTTTTTTAATATTGTTATCATTTTCAACATTTGCAGATGAAGTTTCATGCTCTTCTTCTATTGATTTTGGTGGTAGGAGAACAGACTACAAACTTGAGATTCTTGAAGATAAAGGTGAAATGTATGGTTTGATAACAATTGGTAATATGCCTTCAGTTGATTATGATATTGAGCAGAAGACTTATGAAGTTAGAGAAGATTTATCATCATCTAGTGATGATTTAAATCTGGGTGAAATGTATATTGCACAGTCAATGTATATTGAAAATGAGCTATATCAAAACTCTGGAGTTGATTTGTCTCAGGTTAGATCTGTAAAGCTCAATACCTTTTTAGAAGGTGGAAGGGCCTATTCAAACTTTGGAATGACCGGATTTGCTGAGACCTTCGATTTATCAGGAAAAAGCCTTGGCCCTTTTGCAATGGTAGGACTTTTTATATCACCTTGCATGTAATTAATGCGCACAGTTGTTTTGTGAGCAGTCCATAATATTTTCAAATTTTAATTTACATTATTTTGTTTTTGAATAAATACTGATAGCTTCTCTCCACAAAGGAGAGAAGCCATGAAGTATATTTTGATTATATTAATCACTACCGACGTCTTTGCAGGAGTTGAGAATTTATTCAGAGATTTGAAGACTGATCTTATAAAGTTCAGTGAGTGTCGTCTTGATATGATTTGGAATGATTATTCATGGGATCAACTAGATAAGATATATTTCAGTTCTCAACAATATGAAAAAACATTTCTTTTTGACTTTAAAAATCAAATAAATATTCCCATGGCCTATGAAGATACTCCTAGTTTTGCATTTTCAACTTATGGTCATGAAGTTATAAATAGTGAGAATATTCTTAGCTATAACCTGGACGATTGGAATACCCAGAAACTTGTTACAAAAGATTATTTACTAAGTCTCATGTTTCATGAAAATTTTCATTTTTTTGGGCAAAGTAGAATTCATGCGAATACAGTAACAAGAGCTGATATCTATCCTTATCAAGAATCACCAAGAATCTATCGGGCCATGGTGATATTAAACCTTTTAAATACTCTGAATGATCCAAGTAAAGCGTCACTGTATTTATCTCAGGCAAAGTACTGGAATAAAAAACACCAGTTTGAGTTTGAAACTGACTATCATGAAATAAACCAGCTGGACATGATAGAAGGGTCTGCAGAGTATGTAGAGATTTTTTCAAAGATATTACTTCAAGCTGATTGTCATTTTTCTAAAGAAATTTTTGATAGTATTCTTGCTAAACGAAAGAAGTGGAATCGATATTTTAGTACTTCTGAGAAAGATGGCCAAGCTTATATTGGGGGAATGCTTGCTTATTTTATAGATTATACATTATTTAACAAAACAAAAAGTCTTGATATTAAAACAGAGCAAGGTCATTACCCAATTGAAGTATTACTGGAAGGTTATTCACCCATTGCAAGTGAAGTTGATAAGGAACTTTTTAATCTTATCTCTGGTGATATTGATAAAAAAAATCAACATATTAAGGTCATTATAGATGAGTATAACTTTAATCAAAATCAAGGTGCCAAGCTTATTCTCATTTCAGATGATAATATTAAGGTTCAAGGATCATATAGAGTCGAAAGTTTTATTCGTCTAAGAGAAGAGCTTTATGGCTTTTATGAGATCTATGAAGGGTTCTCTGGTTTATTTAAAGGCAAAAAATCTATGATTCAGCTTAAGGGGGTTCATAGTTTTATGTCTTATGAAAAAAAATGTGGAGAACACCAGCATGGTTTTTGGATTAATGATCCAAAGTTTAAAGTTGAAGAAATAATTGATTTTAAATCAGAAAACATTCAAATACAGACAAGCTCATTTACAGTTGATGGCAATACAATTTGTATAAAATAAAGTACTTAGGGCTCAGTCAATGAAATTGTAAAGAAGGATGAGTTCGCTTAAATAATTGAATATTGGTATAAATTAAGGTAAAGATAGACCTTTCTTATGGAGGTCATATGGTTGGACGAGACGTTTTGTCCAAGCTTCTTTTTGAGGCTAAATCTTATAATACAATTGATGATATTGAAAAACTTGTTGAGGTGGGAACTGACCTTTCTATGATACCTATTCAGCCTCTTTATATCAGTTTATTATCAAGTACTTCTGATCAAGTTGCGCAAATTATTCCAAAGCTTAGTAAAGAGCAACGCCAATCGATGATTGATCTAGATCTTTGGAAAAAAGATCAGGTAGATGTTTATTCATTTGAGTATTGGATTGAAGTTTATTCTAAAGTAAAAGATTTTGACCTGGTACAGGATTTTGTCGCTTCAGAAGATTTTCTTTTATATTTAAAGTCTAGAGTTAATATTTACACTTTTGACTCTGAAGACCCTGAGTACCCTGATCATGATTATTATTTTCTAACGGATGATACACTTTTACTAATTGAATACTCAGAAGATTTTAGATACCCAAATGAGTTAAAATTTATGATTAGACACCTTTATGATAAAATGGGTGTTGAAAATGCATACAGTTATCTTTTTAAACTTGTCAGTGATTCTTTTTCTGAGCTAGAAGAGAATAATTATCAAACAAAAAAAGAAAGACTTAGAGAATTTGGTTTTGTTGATTATTACGAAGCTCTTGAAAAAACCCATGCTTTTGCTACACATAAGCAATTAGAGCGGTTTATCAATGCAAAGACTTCACAAACAGCTCATATTGAAGTTACAGGTCAAAATCAAAGTTTACATAGTTCGGCCCTTGTTAGCTTTGATAATGAAATGGAAAATATTTTAAAGGAATTAGCTCTTGTCAAAAATGAAGAAAGACTCCACTTTCTTCACTTTACATTTATTCGTCTTATTAATTCTACAATTACTCTTCATGATGCTCTTAAAGGTGGAAGAGTTGAGCTAACTCGTTTAGGGAAAACCACAAGAAATTATCTAGAACTTGGTCTTCAAAAAATAAAAATATCGAAACAGCTTAATGCTGAAGAAAGTGTATTCGAACAATATGACTTTTTTGATCTGTATCAGGTTGGTTTTAGTCTTATTCAAATTGAAAAAAGAAAAGTCATTAAGTCCCTTAAAAAAACTCCATTTGAAGAAAATGATTATGTATACTTTTTGGGGGCATGGTGGAATTCCTTTTTAGAAAATATGGATTTTGAAATTCCCAAAGTGAAAAGCTTTGGTGCAGGTTTACACGCAAAAGAAGTAAAGTCTCTTGTTATATATGATTTTTTTCAAAATGAAGTTTCTCTTTTTACAAAAAGTTTACCTTTTATAAATTCATTTTTTCAAATGTTTCTAAAACTAAAAGAAGAAGGTAAGTTACATGATGATTTTTATCTGAATTACGACGTTGAAAATATTGACTTTGAATCAATATTAATATCGTCATTTATAAATTTTTGCTTAGGCCATTTTTCTGGGAATGATGTTAATAAAATGGGTGTTACGACATCTGAATTAAAAGTATTTTATCAACAATTTTTTACAAAAGTAGGAGAGGAATATATTATTAAACCGGTTAAGGACACAGTCTTACAACAAGTTATAGATGATTTTATTATAAAATTTGGATTTAAAACGATAGATAACTTCTCACTTTATCTCTATGGAGTTCTATCTGAACATTTGAGTGGCTATGAACTCGATACCCTTGCTGATGAAGATTTTATTCATATTGGTGGACCTATACTTCTTAATTCACTTACTAAAAACTAATTTTATCTCTTGAAGTGAATTTTTAAGATAGCATTTATATTATTAGAAAGCGGAGATTTCTCCCGTTTCAGTTTTCTTATGAGATTTTCTTTTTCATTGTGAAGACTACCTTCAAGTTCTGTTTCAATTTTTAAGCTTTGGGGATAGCTTTTTAGACCTAAAACTTTCGTATCATAAAAATCTAAGATTTTACTAAGTCTTTTGGATTCGTACTCTAAAAAAGTATGCATTTTATATGAGTGGGCTTCTGCTTTTTTCTTTTTAAACTTATTGGCCTCTACCGAGTCCATTTCATCGATGAGTTCCTTAAACCCAATAATATCATTTTGATTAGGATCTTTTTTTACCATAATATATATCTACCTTTTGAGTTGTTTTTTGAAGAAAGAGAAGCTCTTCATACAAATTCAAAATTTTTTTGTGAGACTTAGCAAAATCATTAATGTCTGCTTGATATTCTTGAGTCTGTATACTAGCTATGTTTTTTTGTTTTAACATAACCTTATGAAAAATAATGTTCTCTTTTGAGTTTAACGGTCTTGCTTTAAAGCTGTAATATAAGGGAAGGTCTTTAATAGAGTGTTTGATATTTAAAGTTCCACGATATTCCTTGCTATCAGAAAGTATCCATAGGCCATAAGGAAATGCATGTAATGGATTCTTGTTAAAATAACTTTCTATATTCATAAGAATATCATTTTGCTTTTCTTTAAAGTGGAGAATATTGATTATTAAGGGGGCATGGTAATTTATAGCTTTCTCTAATTGCTTACTAAGACCTTCTAAAGTTCCTTGATCAAGCAAAATGGTATGATAGTTGGGTAAATTCATGGCCCTCTTTCCTTTTATTACTATTATAGTAAAATATTGAGTGAGGTTAAATAATGATACTTGATTTTCCTACAGTAAAGATACCAGAGTTTATTGCTCGGTTGTGTTTGCAGCCTATTTCTAACACTAGACAGGGGCAAGGTATTGTTTTTGATTTAATACAAAAAGATCCTTTTCTTAAAAGATATGTTCCTGTTGTTTTTAGACACCTCAAGCCTGATATGGATCTATTGACAATTATAGCAACTTTAGGAGTCCAGGGTATTAGAAATTATATTGGTCAACTTTACCTCTCACATGCTGTACATGGGGTTTATTTTGAATCAATAGAACTAGATGAAATTTATGATGTTCTTGATTTTGAAAAAAGATATGATTTTCTATTCTCAGAAGGAAGCAATCGAATTTTTCTTTTAGGTTATTTTTTAAAGCTTTGTGATATTACAAATCAAAAAGAGAATCAAATTGAAACAAGTTTTCTTAGTATTCCAGTTGATGTAGATGAAGTATTGGCCATTGGACACTCTAAAAATAATGACCCTGATTGGTTACTTTTGGTTGTATGGTTTTTAATGCAAAACTCAGAAATTGATGATTTAAAAAATAGCCTTATTAATACATCAGGAGATTTTTATGAAGTCATCAATCATCAAGGGAAAACTTTTTATGAAAAAATGATTTCTGATTTACTTAAATATAGTTTTGCAGTAAATGATAATAGTTTTTTTACAGAAGAGAGAGTTTAATGAATCCGACGAATCAAGTTTGGGGACTGCTAAAAGATTTAAATAAAAAAAAAGGAATTACTGAGGTTATCATTAATTCACCTGACTTTGTTTTTATTGAAAGAGAAGGTGAGCTTATTAGATTAAATGTTAATTTAGATCAAAAATCACTGGATGA
>CAYFHZ010000179.1:0-6242 GCA_964342535.1 uncultured Bacteriovoracaceae bacterium
TAAATCCCAAGATAGAGGTGTTTTGGCCAAAGCTATTACACTAGTCGAAAGTAAGAACTCCAAACATCAAGAGTTGGCGAAAAGTCTGATCAAAGAAATACTTCCACTTACGGGACGTGCAAAAAGAATTGGTATTTCTGGGACTCCAGGTGTAGGAAAAAGTACTTTTCTAGAAAACTTCGGAATGTACCTTATTAATCAAGGTGCAAAAATCGCCGTACTTGCTGTAGACCCAACAAGCCAAATCACCGGAGGTTCTATATTGGGAGATAAAACGAGAATGACAGATCTTTCTGGACATTCTCAGGCATTTGTTCGACCAAGCCCTAATGGGAGTTCACTAGGTGGTATTGCTGCTAAAACAAGAGAGGCGATGCTTATCTGCGATGCTTTTGGATTTGACTATATTTTTATTGAAACAGTTGGAGTTGGGCAATCTGAGATTAGCGTATCACATATTGTAGATATGTTTATTTTACTTATGCAACCTGGAAGTGGAGACGAGCTCCAAGGTATTAAACGAGGAATACTTGAAGTTAGTGACTTAGTTATTGTTCATAAGGCCGATGGTGACTCATTACAAAGCTCTGAGCTCGCCAAGCATGATTATAAAAAATCCTTAGATGTTCTTAAAGATAAAAGTCAGTGGAAGCCACCTGTTATCAGAAGTTCAAGTATAACTAAACTTGGTTATGATGAGATCTTTAAATCAATTAATAATTATTTTTCTCAGTTTGATAAAGACATAAGAAAATCTCAGTTAAAGCTATGGATGACAGATTTACTAAAAGAAAAATTTAGTGATAAACTGTGGCAATCAGCAGCTCTTGATAAATTTACTCCAGACGTTATGAATGGAAAAGTTGATGTTATGACAGCTGTTGAGAAAATTTTTACAGAGGTTTTCAGTGATGACTGATTATACAAAATCTAAAAAATTAAGAGCGGATTATATTTTAAATAAACTTGAAGAGTATTATCCAGAAACTCCAATTCCACTTGACCACACAGATGCATATACTTTGTTAATTGCAGTTCTTCTTTCGGCGCAATGTACAGATGAAAGAGTGAATCAAATAACACCAAAACTATTTGAAATGGCCAATACTCCCTATGAGATGATTAAACATTCAGTAGAAGAAATTAAAGAAA
Organism: uncultured Bacteriovoracaceae bacterium; assembly: GCA_964342535.1. GTDB lineage: Bacteria > Bdellovibrionota > Bacteriovoracia > Bacteriovoracales > Bacteriovoracaceae. Next base: position 1,153 of record CAYFHZ010000179.1, read on the forward strand.
TTATTAGGCCATGTGGTCTAAGTCCAAGGAAATCTAAGGCCATATATGACCTCTCTCATATTTTAATTGATAAGCATAATGGAAAAGTCCCTAAAAGTTTTGAAGCTCTAGAAGAGCTTCCTGGAGTTGGACATAAAACCGCCTCAGTTGTTATGTCTCAAGCTTTTGGAGTTCCTGCATTTCCGGTTGATACACATATCCATAGGTTAGCGCAAAACTGGAAGCTCACATCAGGCAAAAATGTGGATCAAACAGAGAAGGATTTAAAAAGGCTTTTTCCAGAAGAGAATTGGAATAAACTACATTTACAAATTATATTTTATGGACGTGAATATTGTACCGCCAGAGGTTGTAAAGGTTTAGTTTGTCCCATTTGTACAACTCTTTACCCTAACAGAAAAAAGGCCATCGAAAAAAAAGGTTAAAAATCTTCCAGTAATCAAATGCTTATCTGATAGTTTTGAAAAAAAGTGAACTCTCTGGCCATACATGGGTAGAAGTGATACATGGCGTAAATGAAAGTTATTATAATTTATTTTTTATCTCTGCCACTTTTTGCTTCAATTGTAAGTGAAGACTTTCAATACCAAATTCCAGATACGACTCAAACGACCTCGGAAATAACAGAAACTGAGTTTTATAGCATTCCTTATGAAATTTTGAATTTCTTCTCTAATGAGAGACAAATTCAATTAAAGTTTGATTGGAGTAAACCTTATTTTTCAGCATGGGCATCTAAAGTTCAGGACTCATATTTTATGAATTTTTGGGGAGGATTTGCAAGACTTCCTATTATGACTAAAGCAACATGGGCATTTGTTAGCTGTCATGAGTTAGGTCATATTATTGGAGGAAGTCCTTATTCTCGTACAGAGCTTCTTTCATGGTCATCAGCAGAAGGACAGGCAGATCATTTTGCATGGAATGTATGTTTACCAAAGTACTTACAAGCTCTTTTTGATCAAGAAAAATTAGACTTTATATTTGTTAATGAATCAAAATGCTTACTTCAATATGAACTTATAGATAAGCAAATTATTTGTCAGCATATGCAAGATGTTGCTCGAAGATTTAATGAAATTCTTCTTTATATGAAAATCGTGTCATTACCAGCTACTTATGAAGAATTTGAAGAAGCGACAAGTTCAACTATTTTTGATGGATATCCTAGTGGCCAATGTCGCTTTGATATAGCGCGATCAGCTTCTTTTAATCTTGGATTAGAAGTAAAAAGAAATAATTGCTGGTTTGCTTCAGAAGAGCAGAAACCTATCTTAAGATCTCATCTTCCAAAGTAATTGGGAAATAAATGCCCTTCTTTCTTCTTTAGTCGCAACCATAAGAAGTTTAGTGATTTTTAAGTTATCAGGGTCCGTATAAAGTAAGATGAGAAGTTCCTGAATATAATTTGTATTAAGAGTGATATAGTTATCGGTACCTACACCTAAATTTACTCCTTTTTTCTCCCACCAAGAAAAAGGATGATCTTTGTAGTCTTCAAAAGATCCTGTTAATCTTTTGTTTGAAGAAGGAAGTGCAATCAAGGAAACACCTTTTGTTAGCATTCGATTGAGAACATCATGTTGATAATGTTCGACTTCTCTTGCAGTATGAAATTTTGTTTTCACCAAAATAGTTTTTTCTTCAGGCGTTAATAATTCGCCATTAAAAATTTTTTCTTTTATATAATTATGATTTCTCCAATCCATTTCACAAAGTTCATGCCACTCTTGAGATTTCTTCTTAATGGCTATTTGTTGTTCATTTAAAGAGAGGATACGTTGATAAAGAGAGTGGTAATAAAAATTTGGATTAATTCCTAAGCTGAGCCCATGTTCGAGAGTGTCGATATGCCAAATATTCATCGCATTATCTACTGCTTGTACACCTTTTTTTAATGTATGCCATGTTTCACCATGGTGAGATCGAATCGAGAAGCCTTTATATTGGAGCTTTCTAAAACCAAGTTTCATATCTTGGAAGTGACCTTTTCGATAAAGCTCTCTTTCGTTCCCAACTGTATCGACATCATTTAAGTAAGCATAGACCTGTGGGTTTCTATCTATAATATCCAGTATTTGGTCTATTTGATGATTGAAATGATCTTTCTTTGAATCAAAATTATGGTCATCAAAGAAGTTTGCTTCTTTTCTAAAGCATGGTGATAAAACAAAATCAAATTCAGGGACTTTCTGTTTAAATTCCATAAAGCCATCAAATAAACCTAAGACAACATCTTCTTCTGATATTTGCTCAAGACCAGGGATTTGTTCTGACTCATTAGTTGTTGCTCTAGAAAAAGTGAACTTTAAACGAATAAACCCAACGTTATAAGAATGAAAAAGCTCTGAGGCCATATGATAGGCGGCTTCCTTATGGGCCTGTCTTGATGTAAGTATTAATTTCGGAAGTAAAAGAATCTCCAAGTATCGATCAAATTGTTCATCATCTTTTAAAACTAAAAGATCTTCAACATCTTCAACACTTTCAATCTTAACATCTTCTCCGTAAGTATGTTTTATTTTTTTCCAATAGAGATCTTTGTGTGGACCTTCTAATAATGGTTTTAATCTTGGGTAAACAAAATCAGCGGTAAGAGAACCAGTTAAATGGATATGTTCTTCACGATAAGCTTTAGGGAAATTTTTAAAAAAACCTCTTAAAGAATCTGAAACAGGGTGGTTAAGTAAAGTTTGTATATCAACTTCATCTTGCTGAAACCCTGCGAGTAATCTTCGAAATTCAATGAGAGCTTTTTTTATTGGAGGATTGTCACGAGAAAATTCAGCTGCAATAGCAAGCTCTATTGTCTCATTGATCGAAATACCATTTGTTTCACTTATAATTTCAGTTAGACATTTTGTTAATTGTTTATAGAGTTTTAATCCCATTAGTGTTCCTTTTTATTCATTTATTTTAGCAGATTTATTGAAAACTAAGAAATTATTGTTCATATTAAGTATCTATCTCATGATAGATACTAATTATGAGCTTATTAATCTTTGATACAGACTTTTGTCATAGTTATCTGTTCCATTTAAGGAATTATAAAAGTCTTCTAGTGCATCTAAGCCCCAAAAGTAATCATTTTGATTTGTATAATAAGTTGGAACACCAAAAATATCTTGAGATATGGCCTGGGCAATATTGGTTTTTAATTCTTTTTTAGCCTCTCTTTCAAAGGAGCGATGAAAAATATCTTCATTCAAATGGGCTTCTTTTAGAACTTTCAAGATACAATCAGGGTCTTCAAGTATTAGACCATTTTTCCAAACAGCATTAAAGATAGTTTGAATGACCTCAAATTGCTTGTCTTGGGCTGCATGAAGTGTAGCAAGACGAATAATCCCCATAGGGTTGAAAGGAAAGCTTTCTGGTGGTGAAAAGGGAATCTGTTCTTTATGTGCAATTCTAAAGCACTTTTTTAATTCATATTTTCTCTTAGCAGGAATATCACCTGGCCCTGGAAAGCCATGTTCTGAAAATAGTTTTCCCATGAGTACAGGCTTATATAAGACTTCTAGACCTGTTTTTTCTTTTATGGAAGGGATTTTAGTTATTAGAAAATATGAAAAAGGGGAGAGAAAGTCGAAATAGAGTGTTATGATCTTCTTGTCTAACATATGAATATACCTTAAGTTTTAATTTTTTTTATCCCTTATTTATAGTCTGGTATTGTGAAATTTGTAAAATATTGCTATTATTTCTGCATCGCACAAATAATCATTACATTTTTTTCTTAAACCTTGGTTGTACGTTTTATGCTTTGGTACGTTTATTGTTAGTGGTTTGGGGATTTTCTCTTTGAAGCAACGCTTCGTCTTCAGGTATTTCTATGGCCTTAAATCTATTAAAAATTGTCACACTTCTTGTCTCTCTCTTCGCATTTGTATCATGTGGATCTAATTCTGCGAGTGTTACGGATGTAAGTCTTTCAGCTTCTAACGTTGATAACGATGTTGTAGTTGATTTATCTGCGAATCTTTCAATTGGGTCTCTCTCTCTACCAAATGTGAGTTTACCAATTAATCTTCCAAAAATAGGCTCAGAAATTGGAACAGTTTCTCTTATTTCAGATGGATTAGGAACTAACACAATTAGTGTACAGATCAATGTTTCTGAAGCTGCTAATTTAGAATTAGAGACAGTAACATTGCCAAATGGTCTTGTTGTTCCGCTTATTGCAACAAACTCTGTTTTAAAAATAGAGCTTAGTAGTGGTGTACAAATTATGCTAAGTTTAGCGGAAAATGCTCAGGCCATCGCTGTAGTTGTTCCTATTTCGACTTTTGACCAGGTTGGTGCAAAGGTTGGTACAGCTTCTTTAATACCTACTTTCAATGTAAATGAAATCAATGGAGCTGCGGGTATCTATTTAAGTGGCACAGCAGGTGAGAATGGAATCGCATTAGCACTAGATTTATCATCTGTTCTTGGAGATATAGAAATTCCAAACGCAACAGTATCTACAAAATCATTACTTGCAGGTGAAGGAGCTAGTCTTGATTTAACTTCTCAAACACCAAGTAAAAGAGTTAAAAGAAGAATTGATAAAGCAATGTTAAAGCTTCATAGAAAAAGCGCTCAGTTAGAACTATAAGATGAAAATTTAATTTGTTGGCCTTCCGAATGGAAGGCCTTTTTTTATTCTAGGCAAAAAGCTCTTAAATTATCTCTGTTACTTCTCCACTTCTCTAATGCATCAAGCATAAGGTATTCAATAGGAGATCCACTAATTCTAGAAATTTTAGAGTTTAGAACATCAATAGTTTCTTGCGCCACAACTTCAAGTGGTTTAATTTGTTGATAGATTTTAATCTGCTCATCAAGTTCAAGCTCATTGAATTCCTCTGGAGTAATATTAAAATCAGCAAAAGTTTTACTAGAAAAACTATTTGGTTTAATAATAAATCCAAATGTTCTATAGCTAGAAACCACACTTTCTCTGCACACAGCTTCATCCGACACTGCAAAAGAACTTTTTAGAGTGATAATAATTAATGCAAACAATATAATACTTTTAATTTTCATGCTTCTCCCTTTACTTGTGTTTATAGGGAGCTAGAGTAGAAAAAGGTTTTAATAATGGT
>CAYFHZ010000180.1:0-6216 GCA_964342535.1 uncultured Bacteriovoracaceae bacterium
ATGGTTTCATTTATGAAAAGACAGTATAAAAAAAATAATGAGATTTTAAACCGAGCTAAAGATCAAAATATAAGAGCTCAAGAACGTTTAGAGAAATTTTTTGGTGAACTTAATCCTAACCAGTTAGATTTGGTCAAAGAATACACTCAAGCAGGAGTGAGTAGAGCAATAGCTAGAATTGAAAAAAGAAAAAAAATTCTTCATGAAATTGAAAGCTGTATTAAAAGTAAATTAATCTATAACGCTAAGAAAGATATACTATATGCTTTATTTAAAAAGTATGTAGATCAATTTGATAAAACTCACAATGGGCTTCTTCATTTTATGCAAGTTTTTATCAAAACACTAGATGTGAAACAAAAAGAGAAATTTAAGGTAAAGCAGCAAGAGGTTTTAACTTATCTACAAGAGTATATAGAGTATCAGCAAAGCATTACTCTGTAAGTTCCATATTATGATATACGTTTAAAATATCTTCATCACTATCTAGTAAGTCAATGAGTTTCTCTATGTCAGCACAAGCTTCCTCATTTACTTCTTTGTAAGATGTAGGTATTCTTTCAAGTCGGGCCTCTTCAGGTGTAATATTTAATTCTTGTAATTTAGTTTGAATCGTTCCAAAAACTTCCATCGGTCCGATGACTTCGAATTGTTCGTCTTCTAGCTCTACATCTTCGGCACCAGCATCAATCATTTCTAAAATAAATTCTTCTTCATCAAGTTCATTTTTAGCAACAGTAAAAACAGCTTTTCTATCAAAGATAAATTCTAGAGAGCCGTTAGTCCCAAGAGATCCACCATTTTTATTAAAGTAGTTTTTTACATTCGCAACTGTTCTTGTCACATTATTAGTTGAGCCTTCTACGAAAATAGCAACGCCATGAGGTCCATATCCTTCATAAGTAACATCTTCATAACCTTGGCCATCTCCGCCAGTACCTTTAATAATAGCTCTTTCAATATTATCTTTCGGAACATTGAATTTACGGCTTCTTTCTATAGCGATTCGTAAAAGAAAGTTTGTTTCAGGATCTCCACCACCTGATTTCGCAGCAATAGTTACATCGGCCAGAGCTTTAGTATATACTTGGCTTTTTAATTTATCAGCAGCACCTTTACGATTGGCAATTTTGGCAGACTTTCTTCCCATTTTTATTCCTATAGTAAATGATTAATTTTCGGTATTATAATAAGGTTTTATTTAGATGTCTATTTTGTTTCGAGGTTATAAAAAAGGCCACCCGAAGGTGGCCAAATATTTTTAATTAGTTTTCAACATGTAATAAAGAGTTAACTGAAGCTCCATCCATACCTCTTACGTGAAGAAGTACTTTATTTTTATTTGGAAGAAGTTCAGGAACTTCAACATCATAAGAAAACGGACTCATTTTCATAGGACAGAAGTCTCTAATCTTTTTCATGATAGGTAATACTGATAAAGTATTTGATTTATTACTAACAAATTCTACTTTTTCTAAAACTAAACAATCACTTGGGTTGTATCCTTTTAGTTTGATATTACTGCTACCATCTTGTGCATCATCTACGTAAGATACATTTGCATAAATATGGTCATCTAACGCATTGCTTACGGATTCTGAAATCTTAATATTAGATTTTTTCTCATAAGGTGATTTACCATTTACTAAAATTTGGTAATTACCTTTATCTAATATACCAACTTTGACGCTTTGTAAGAATGGAACAACCATCTCAGGGCAAAATGGATTAGATGCATCATACTTTAAAGCACTAACAGTGACGTTAATTACTTTGTTTTTCACTTCAGACTTAACCATTGGTGATTTATGGCATAGGTTTGGTAAAAAACCAGAAACTATAATTTCTGAATTGTCATTTGCGTCAAATCCTTCTGGTGCATAGATCTCATCCACTGGCACTAAAGTTTCAATTGGAGTACCTGCTTGTACGCCAAGACCAATAAGTGCGATTAATAGTGCTATTGTTTTCATAGATTCCCTCCTTAGTTTGTAGAATCATTTTTTCTCTCAAATTTTTTATATCTCTTCAGAAACAACCTGTTACTGATATTAGAGATATACGAATAAGATAATTAATAACTTAAAAACTGATACAAATCATCTTATCTTTGTGTTCAATATTTTGTATGTTTATATAATTAAGAAAACGAGGTGCAAAGTGAAACTACTCTTAATATTTTCTCTATTCGGATTTTTCGAAGCAACTTATTCTCAAGAATTAAATTGCTTTCCAGAAAGTCGTTTGCGATTTCCAGTGAAAAAAAATAAATTTCAAAAATCATTTCAAACTTTATCACCAGGTGGCATGAATGAGTTGTCATATAATTTAGTTATTGATCAATTTATGTCATATTGGGGGCCGATAGTAGAAAAGAAAATGAATAAAAAGCTTATTCTTAAAAGAGAATGGAATGAGGCGAGAGTCAATGCTTTTGCTACTCGTGACGATGATAATAATCCAGTGATTGTTATTAATGGAGGAATGGCAAGACATCCAGAAATGAATGATGAAGCATTACTACTTATTTTATGTCATGAGCTTGGACATCATTTAGGTGGAGCTCCTAAGATGTTTAGAGGACGTTCCAAAAGAAGGAGCTGGTCATCAGCAGAAGGACAAGCAGACTACTTTGCAACTAGCAAATGTCTGCCACAAATGATTCAAGAGGTGCCTAAGATTTTTATGAATTCTACTCTAACAAAAAGTGAATATTGTCATAACGATTTATGTGAAAAAATTATACCTGCGGCCATGAGAGTAGGGAATCTTTTTGCTAGTTTGAAAAATGATTGGAAGTATCCTTCGCTAGATAAACACGATAATACAGTTGTAACGAGAACTTATTATCAACATGCGACACCACAATGCCGCTTAGATACATTTATTTCTGGTAGTCTTTGCGTTGATGAAGTTAATAATGATTTTGATAATTCTGATCATCGAATTGGTGCATGTACTTTAGAAAATAATCAAGAAGCTGCAAGACCTGCTTGTTGGTTTAATTTCAGAAATTATTAGAACTTATTTCTTAGCTAAACTTAAAATAAATTCTTCTATACTTTCAATTTCTTCTTTTGAAAGCATACTTTTCCAGCCTGGCATACTGCCTTGCCACTGAGAAACCATGATATAGAATTTAAAATTTGGGACTTGTTTCGCCATCTTTTTTAAATTTTTTGGTTGAGGAGTTAATTGCGTGGCCTGAGGTCCATTACCTTCTGCATTCTCCCCATGGCATTGGAGGCAATAACGTTTATATGCTTTGGCACCAGCACTGACTTTACGTGGGATAAGTTTTCGCTCTAAAGGATTTGATTTGATAATTTTTGCATCAAGGGGGATAATCCCATGTCTCATCTTTTTCTCCTGATTATAATCTTGTGACTGTTGATTTATTTGACTACAAGATGTCATTAAAAAAAATAGAATCCAACGCATTTTATCCCCTTGATATTTTAGATGTTTGAATTTCTTAATACTGTTAATGGGCAATGAGCATGTCTAATCATATATTCAGCAAATGAACTGGCAAAAAGACCTTCGATTCCGTGTAATCCTCTTGTTGAGATGATCATTTCAGAGGCTTGCATTTTGTCTGCATATTCTACTAAATCTTTTTGAGGAGTATGTGTTAGTAAACATTCAAATTTTGTCTTAGTTATAAGTTGCTCTGGAATCATTCCTTTAGCTATTTCTTTTAAAAAATTCTCAGCAGTAGACTTTATTTTGTCATATTCATCAGTTGGAGGATATGTAGTAACCATAAAATTATCTGCATAGATTTGTTTTTGAAATGCGTGAACGATATAGATTTCATCAATATTATCTAACTTTGTTGTTTTGAAATACTCCTGGTATGGATGAGTTGATTGATCTTGTAGATCAACACAAATTAATAGCTTTCTCATAAGAACTCCTTTTTTAATTATTATAAATAAATTGTACGGAGAATAATTTGATTTGTAAGATTAATTTTAGTGATCTATCTCAAGTTTGGTAATGTTGAGCTGTTTAGTGAAGTAAATATTGGTCTAACGATTATTTTGATCTAAGTAATTCTAATGCTTTCTTAACAAATACTTCTTTTTGGATTGGCTTAATCATAAAGTTCTTTTGGCCGATTTCTCTTAGCATATTGACATCATCAGGTGATATTTCTTGAGATGTTATAAGTACTTGGGGTATGGCCTTAAGATCTAGAGTCTTCAAATAGGCGCAAATATCAACTGCTGATTTTTTGTCGGACTTAAGTTCTGTTATTATTAAATGAAATTCTTCATTTTTTAATTTCTGAATACCTTCAAGACCATCTGAAGCTTCAACTATTCTAAAAACCTCATTATTGAACTCATGTAGATGTTTTATCATCTGGGTTCTACTTTCAATGTCTTTTTCGATTAAGAGTAGTTTAATTTTAGTTTTTGCTAGCACTTCACACCCCTAAAGTTAAGTCAAATAACTTAATTCTTCTTAACTTTACGGCATAAATAAAAACAATGTTAATATATTTTGGTTAATCTCATGAAAACAGGCGGATAGGTATTTTTTTATAGATCCAAACAATGAGCAATTTTTATTTATTGCCCATTTTTTGAATCATTTGTCTAAGAATTACTTACCTATAAATTGCATTACTCGTTTTTTGGTATGAGTCCCAATCTGAATCAATGTCTGAGGTCGAAGCACTTGAACGCTTCCATCTTCTCCTAGATGCACTGTCATATACATAAGTTCTTGATGTATTGGTATTATAAATGGCTTCTTCGATGTTTTCGCTTTTATCTTCTTGGTAGCCTGCATATAAACCAATGAGACTTCCTATAAGTGTACCAACCGTTCTATTTCCTCCAAAAGCCTTTGTGAGGAGATTTCCAGCGATTCCACCACCTAAACCCCAAAGAAAAGTTTGATCCATGTCTCCAAGGGTTGGTGACTGATATCCAGTTAAAACATAATTGTTTGGATAGTAATTTCTGGATAAGTCAATTCGTGCAGTTGCAAAACTAAGTTGTGATACTAGTAAAATACTAAATAAAATTAATTTTTTCATAAATACTCCCAATTTTTTTCTCCTCTACATTTTAACAAGTAAGAAAAATTTTCAGAGTAAATTTGAAAGAAATACATAGCTGTATAAAGATTCGACAATAATGTCCTATCCCGAATTAATTCAAAAATATCGGCACCATAGCTTAGAAGAAGGGGCCTGTCCGAAGCTTTTTGACTTATTGAGATTTGCCCTCAAATACTCACTTCTAAATTACACTCTATAGCAATGAAATTTTTTCATGTAAGTTCGTGTAAGTGTGGCGCAGGGCAAAAATAGATTATTTTTCTCCTACTAAATCATTAAATAAATCCAAAGGAGAAGAAAAATGATTAACTTTTTTAAACCTCTTGTTATTTATTTTTTACTGTCAAGTATTTCAATAGCTAACGCTAGTATTTTTGATTTTTTTAATAAAAAGCAAAACAGTGAAGTGGCCAAAGAAGAACAAAGCAGTGAAGTGGACGGAGAAGATCAAGACAATGAAATAAGCGAGCAAAGTTTTTATCTGAAGATTCAAGAATTAGATTTACCTAGTTCAAAAGATGAATTTTTAACACTTGAAAATAGTATCGAAATGAAGATTAACAAAATTATGAGTTTAATTTCCAGTAAGTCATATGGACCGGCTTTAAAACAAGCTGCTGAATTAAGAACAAATGTAAGAAAAAAAATATTCTTTGATTATAAAAGTAACGAGGACATAACAATTCGAATATCTTCATTTGATAATGTTAGCAATGATTCGATTGTTTTAAACTATCTTCATGGCTTTTTTCCTGAAATGTTGAATTTTTATAAAAGAGTCGAAATGCTTTATTCTTATGCAATGGTCAAACGTTTTTCATCTGGTGGAAATATCCTAGAAAGCGATAAAGAACTAATTCAAACAACTCTAGCTAAAGTATATAATTCACATATTATTATTATGGATGAAAATGAAAACACAATAACAGTGTTTGAAGATGATATATTTGATCAACATTTCAATTATATTTTCAAAAGAGAGCTAGATACCTACTTTTACGATCTAGGTTACAATGATCTTAATCTAGAGGAGATTGCAAAAGAAAGAAAACAGAAAATAATTGCTAAAATTGCGTATAACACATTACTTGAGAAATAGAATTTGTTAGGATTTACTTTTCCTTGGTTATGGTTAACTA
>CAYFHZ010000181.1:0-6196 GCA_964342535.1 uncultured Bacteriovoracaceae bacterium
CAATGGGTCTAATTGGAGGAATTACTGGTTACTTCACACACAAACAACTAGAAAAAAGAGATGAAAGAATTAGAAAAGAAACTCTTTTTAATCTCGACAAATTTGATGTCTCTACACCATACAGAAATGGTAATGGGGAATATATATACGATAACTCAAAACAAATTCTGATTTTCACAGATGATTCAGAACTATTCAAACAACTCAAAAGGAAATGATATGAAAAATCTTAAACTTGCATGTGCGTCATTATTAACCTTAAGTCTCATCTCATGTGATTTAGATGAATCTCCATCAAAAGAGAGTGATAAAGGAAATGAAACAATCACAACAGACAATCCACAACTCCCTCCTCCGATAACAGGTACACCCAATGATAACGAAGAAGAACCAAAAGAAGAGCCCGCAATAAAACATAAGACCATAAGTATTTATGAGGACGAACCATTCAATAAAGATCTGTTTATATTTAATCTTAGAGAAAATGATGAGGTTCTAATAGAAATCAAAGGTGAATATTCGAAACCAAACTTCTCTAGTGTATATATTAAAAAGAGTAAGTCATCTTGGTTAAAAAGAACTTGTATTGATATTCCCCTCGGCAGTCGTCGACATTGCTTTAAAGTACCAGTAAAAGGAAAATGTGAATCAAAATTCAGAGATCCAAAAAAAACAACTAAATTTCCTGTTATTTTTAAGCAGGAATTCATCGACACTAGTATTAAATACTCTGTAAGCGATCAATCTAGTTTCTTTCAACCAAGTAAATCAGATAATGACAAAATATTCAGAGCAAAAATTAAAGTCACAAAGGAAATGCTTGATTTTTCAAATGATCTACGAATCCAAGTCAATCCGACTCAAGTAGAAAAGAAAGTCAGAGTCGGTTTTTTGGGCTTTAAAAAATGTGAAGGTGTAAAAAAAGATAATTTCAAATCCAATGTTAATCAAAAAAGTAGAATAGTAATCAATAAGAAGACTTTCCAATATCTTGCCACTGTTAAAATCCGATACATTGAATAAAAAAGATATTGGTCGGAGAATTGGTCTAAGCCCACAAGCAACAAAGTTTCTTGAAGATACCGTAAAAGATATGAAACAAGATAATGACTTTATAAAGATTAATGAAGCGAAATTAGCTTCTGAAATAATTACCCGGTATTTTGAAAAGTACTTCTCCAAAGAAAAAGAGCAACTAGAAAAAATCTTTTTTGATAAAAAGCTATATCTTAAAAAGATTATCCAAAACTCAAATTCGGATGAAGAACTTTTAGAATCTGTTTCAAAGTATTTAATTGGAACAAAAAAGAAGAAATAAAAATTACCAGTAATAAAAAATTAAACTTAAAAGGGAAGCAATGCTTCCCTTTTATAAGGAGAGCAAATGATTAAAAATACTCAATTAATAGCACCGAATGATTATCAAAGTCTAAGTAAAGAGATAAAATATGAAATCACAAATAAGTGTGGTCCCGACGGGATATTAAACATTCTTATTCCAAATTCACTATTAGGTTTAGATATTTCTGAGAGCTGCAATATTCACGACTATATGTTTCACACATCTAGGACCTCAAAAAATCTAAAGAATGCAGATCAGATTTTTCTAAAAAATTTAAAACTTCAAATTAGAAATAACTCCTCGGGGTTCTTAAAACCAATTCGCACCTTTATGGCCTATCTATATTACACATCAGTCCGAATCTATAGTTCATTACAAGGAAAACCCCTTGATGAGTAAAAGAGAAATCAGAAAGTGGTCACCAAGAGTGGTTATCTATAAGAAATCATTTGTAGATGAAGAAGAATACGAAATAATCATTGAAGAACTTGGACATATTCTCTATGATTATTTTCGCCAACTTCATTTAAGCCAAAACCCATTTAAAAAGTCTAATTCAGATGCGTCACAATGATTTGTGAGGTCATAAGATGAAAAAGAGAAAGAAGCAAACTAGCGGTTTCAAGATTGCCTTATACATTAGAGCATCTACTGATGAACAAGGCTCTAGCAAGAATCCAGAAGGTACTATTAAAAATCAAGAACAAAGACTCAGAAAGACGGTAGAGGCAAAACAACAACTTTCAAAGTTTGGCGAAATTATTGATACCTTTATTGATGATGGTATATCTGCAAAAAATACTAAACGTCCTGAACTTCAACGTCTTTTTCAGGCGATTAAAAATGAAGAAGTAAATATGGTTATGGTAACTGAGTATTCTAGACTTTCACGTAACATGAGAGACTTTGCTCAAATGTGGGAAATGTTTAAAACACAGGGCTGTGGCCTTATTAGCCTAAGAGAACAATTTGATACTTCAACCGCTGCTGGAGAGATGATGCTCTATAATATGGCCAATCTCGCCCAATTTGAACGAAGACTTACAAGTGAGAGAGTAAGTTCAAGTCGTAATGATAGGGCCTCCCGTGGGTTATATAATGGTGGCGTTGTCCCATTAGGATACAAAACAAACCCAAATAAGCCTGGATATTTGGAAATAGATGAGGAAAGTGGAAAAATTGTAAAAATGGCCTTTGAGGCATTTCAACAAGAAGGATCTCTATCTCGTGCAGCTAAATGGCTTAACAGCAACGGATACAAACCTAAAAAAGAAATATTAGGTGGTGGAAAAGTACTTAGGGTTGGCCAATTCACTGTAGGCAATTTACAGTCAATTTTAAGCAATAAAACCTATACTGGGGTGGTTACCTATACTTCTGAAAATGAAATAAAAGAAACAAAGGCACTTTGGCCAAAACTGATAAACAAAACAACATTTCATCGAGTCCAAAAACAACTCAAGAAAAACTATCGCAAGAAAAAGCCGCATAGCGAGAACCGATATCCTTATACATTAACTGGTGTAGTTTTCTGTAAGGAATGTGGTGATCACTTATGTGGAAAATCAGCTCATGGAAGAAATGGAAAAACTGGATATTATGAACACTCATGGAGTGTTAGAAAAAACTCTACTTTAACCGAAAAAGCTTTCGAATGTGGAATGCTTAAGAGAGTTCCGGCTAAATTGCTTCAACCGATGGTTCATGAACTTGTAGAGAAACTATTTTCTTGTGAAAAAATTCAAAGGGATATCCTGAAAACGGCGAAAAAAGACTTTCAAGAACAACACTCAATTGATGCCACTTCTAAGGCATTAAAACGTGAGAAATCGAGCTACAATGCTCAATCAGAAGCCCTGGCCATAAGACTTGCAAAATTACCAGAAGACGTTCCAGCAGATTCTATTTATGAACAATTTAAGAAGCTCAAACAAAAGTCTGATGATGTAGACAAGAAATTGAATGAACTAAAAAAAATAAATGGAGTCGGTGCAGAAAAGCCCATACAACTAAAGGACTATAAGGCTTACCTACAAGCTCTAAAACTAATATGGATTAATTCACAAGATAACCCTGATATACTTACAAAAGTTATACAGAAACTAATTAGTAAGGTTGAAGTGGGGACTGAGCAAGTAATAATTCATTACATTGTTGGTCGGAACAAAATAAAAAGGGAGTCTTCTGACTCCCTTTTTAAAAACTTCCAAAGTATTGGAAATTCAGCGTTTTCAAATTTTTTTGCTTCATCTTGTGGTTCGAACACTTTACAAGATGGTGCCCCGACGCGGACTCGAACCACGGACACAAGGATTTTCAGTCCTTTGTGCTACCTTTTTATACTGTTTGAATGCCTAATCTATCGTTTTTGCATCAATCTATTTCTCTACTTGCTAAAACTACATAAATGTAGTAATGTAAAAATGTGGATATTTTTAGAAATTACAAAGATGAAGAATGTATATTAACCGATGAGCAAAAAGAACATATTTTGGCTCGTCATCCAGATGCAGACCTTCAGCTGATTTCAAATTGTTTAAAAGATCCTATCGAAGTAAGAAAAAGTAATTCTAATAATATTTCGCAGCTTTATTATATGACAAAGACTGAAAGTCGTTTATTTTGTGTTGTTGTCAAAATATGCGATGACGGTAACTTTATTTCAACTGCCTACACCACATCTAGAATGAAAAGTGGTGAAACAGTTTATAAAAAGGTGATTTGATATGTATATTTTTTATGACAAAGATCTCGATTACATTGAAATTTTCTTTAAGAAGGAAAGTAACTATCTCGTACCAATGGATGACAATGAGCAAATTGGAGAGTTTTTTTCTGAACAAAATGATTCTCTAATTGGATATTCTATTGAAAACTTAAAAGATAACTTTGAACGATTAAGCTTTCTTAGTCCTTATCAAAAACTTTCTGTCGCTATCAAAAAATACCGAATCGAAAATGGTAAAACTCAACAAGAAGTTGCTAATGAAATGGGTATTCAACTACTTCCATACCAAAGATTAGAGTCAGGAGACAATAATCCAACATTCAAAACTTTATTAAAAGTGAAAGAAGTATTTCCAGAAATTGAATTAGACAAGATAGCATCTTAAAAGATTCTATTTCAATATTCTCAATAGATCAGGGCCAAAATCTCGAATTTTATGTTGGCCTAATCCATATACATTATTAAGCTCTGTATTTGTTTTTGGCATTTTTGATATGAGGTCATAGAGAGTTTTATCACTAAAGACCATAAAGGCAGGAAGGTCCTTTCTAGAAGCATACTCTTTCCTCCATAATCTTAGCTTTTTCATCTTATTTTTTTGATCTACCGAAAAATTTAACGGATCAATCGCTTGTATTTTCTTTTTAACCTTTTTAGTAGGATTAGGTCTTTTCTTTATTGGCTTAATATTTCTTAAAGAAGATGGGTCACATGTATCGCAATGTCCGCACTTTTTAATTCTCTTCTTATCATTAAAATAAATTAAAATATCACTATGTCGACATTCAGATCCTTCAGCATAATTTGTCATAGCATCTAATGCCTCCCATCTCATACTTTTAATCTTTTTTTCTGCTCGAGAAGCATTAATAAAAAAAGACTGAAGCCCTTTATCCTTTTTTGAATAAACAAGAAGACAGGTTGATTTCTGACCATCTCTTCCGGCTCTTCCAATTTCTTGGTAATAAGATTCAATATTTCCAGGGATTTGTGTATGCAAAACCAACCTTACATCAGGATGATCTATTCCCATTCCAAAAGCATTTGTTGCTACTAGAATTCTAAATTTTCTATTACTATAATCTTCTTGAATTTGCTGTCTTTCAGAGGCAGATAGTCCTGCATGATAAAATCCCACATTATCGGAATAAGAATTAAGAAGACTTGCCCACTCTTCAACAGATTTACGGGTTCCGCAATAAATTAAGATTCTTCCCTCTTTAAACTGATTTATTGCACCTAAAACATAAGCTTCCTTGTCAAACTCATCTTGACAAAACTCCACTTGATAAAAAAGATTAGGTCTATAAAATCCATAAACATGTTGAGCTGGATGGTGTAGTCTTAGTTGATCGATAATGTCTCTTTTTACCAGAGGCGTTGCAGTAGCTGTGAGAGCTATAAAAGGAATTTCTTTTTTAAGTTCCCTAAGTCTTGAAAGCTGTGCGTACTCAGTCCTAAAATCATGTCCCCACTGAGACACACAATGAGACTCATCTATAGCAATAAAGCTTATTTTATGTTCCTTAAACCATCTAACAAATCCTTCATTCTGAGTTCTCTCTGGAGAAATATAAAGAAGGAAATGTTTTGAGTTTTTCATAGAATTAAACACTTCTCTTTTTTCCTCTAATCTCATTCCTGAATGAATACTTCCAACGGGGATTCTTTGCTTTTTCAAGTTATTAACCTGATCATCCATTAAAGCAATAAGTGGTGAAATAACGATTGTGATCCCTTCAATAATCATGGCCGGCAATTGGTAACAAAGAGACTTACCTCCTCCTGTAGGCATAACTGCAAGTACATCTTTTCCTTGTATAAGACTTTCAATAATTTCTCTCTGACCAAGACGAAAGGAATCTAACATAAATACTTCTTTTAACGTTCGATCAATGAGCTCATTTGAGATGAGAAGTCTCCTTGATAAATCTTGGTAGACGAGCAAACTCTGATCTAATCTCCAAAAGATAATCTTTCCATTCATTAATTTTATTCTGCTTCTGATAAGCTTTCTTTATTTCATTAAAGTATTCTACTGAGTCAGCATATCTATTGGGTTGTCTTGCATCAATAATTGAAAGAACTCTTTCTTTCCAGATTTCAATAGAAACTTCAGGATAATC
>CAYFHZ010000182.1:0-6194 GCA_964342535.1 uncultured Bacteriovoracaceae bacterium
TTGTAAATGAAAAATAAGTCGATTGACCAGTGTAAGCAAATCTTATTGAGCTAGATAAGGAGTTTGCAGATAACTGCCTTGTTTCATAATCTTTTGTTGAAATAAAGGGGGTAAAATAGCCTCCTCCATAGGAGAAAGAAAACGACTTCCAATCGGCTCCAATAAAGGCATAATAGTTAAAGTTATTGATGAAAACATTTGTATTTGGTTTTTCTGAAGAGTAATCCTCTGGAATAGTGCCTGAAGAAAGTCCAGTGAGATTTCCTTCAAAGTATCCGTGTAAAAAATGTGATTTAAATTGAGAAGAAAAAATATTGTTAACTTCATAAGTCGGAAGAAAATCACTAATAGAGCCTCCGAATTTATTTACACTTTGAAAATGAAAGTCATCTCCTGTAGACCATTGGTAATAAAAAGGAAGGTAGCTTTTTGTGGATGTAAGATCAATGAGTCCAAGTCTATTTCTTTTTGGATAAAGATAAGGTTTTGCATAAAAATTTGTTCTTTCTTGAAGGTCTATAAAATTTCTTTCACCTTTTTTATAGTTTGAAAGATATTCATGTATTTTTAAATTATCACCTAGAACTCTCGTTGGAGGGAGTGGCATTTTAATGGGGGAAGGAGTTTTACCACATTCTTTGGCCTGTTCTGTGTAGTCAGGGGAGATTGAAATTTGATTATCAAAATCCAATTTTGTTTTCGGAGCATCTTTAATTGAGCTAATTTCACTGGTTGATAAAACAATGATCTTACCTTTTACTGTATATATAAATACGAGATCTTCTATATAGTAAAAGGGAAAACCTTTGATACTATCATTACTATGTCGGATAGATATTTCTTTAATATATGATTTAAGACTTTGTGATTTACTTGCTTGAGAATTTAAAAGAGGAGAACTAAGCCCAAAGGTTAAAATAGATGATATATCTTCATTTTTGACGGTGCTTAGATGGCCATGAGGGGTAATGATTTTTACTTCATCATTTTGAGCATTGATAATGAGGCCGGTTGTGAATTTGCACTGGTTGTTTTTAACAACAACAAAATCTCTAGCATAAACCTGGAATACACAAAAGAGTGAAATTCCGATAAACAAGTATAATAATCTCATACTTCATTTTTAAGTTGGATCTTTTCTTAGTCAAGTTATATATCTTCAAGAAACTGAATATAAAGATAGTAAAATCGGTTAGAAATATCTTCTTTGATTTCTTGCTTGCAGGTATCAATCTCAGTTTCACATTCTTGCCTAAGTTTTATTCTTATTTCTTCTAAGATCGAAGAGGAATGATCATTAAGCTGAATATTAAAGTTTAAATAGTCTGATTGTGTCATATGGATAAAAAAAGGCATTTCTTCTGTAGTCTGACTGAGTTGATTGAGCTTATTAAAGAGGATTTGATATTTTTCAACCTCGCTGCGGTTATCAATGTTTCTCATAATGGTTATAAGGTCATTCATGAAATAAAAATTATTTTTAATAATGTATGCAATTTGTCTTAATTTATTACTTTCATCTCTAAAGGTGTAAGCGTCATCATTTGTATTAATCTTATCAATTAATACTTCAATATTATGACCTAGGGACTTAAGTTCCGAATAGAGATCATACAGATCTAAAATTTCACTTCCTGGTTTTAGCCTTTCTTGAATATTTGATGCATTTAAAGAATATCTTGAATATGTTTCATCATAAATAAATAAATCAGATATGAGACTTTTTGAGAAAACATTTGAGTTGAGACTCGCTCTAAAATCTTTAGTGTAATAATCTATGGAAATACATCGACCTTCTTCGGTTTCGATATAGTCATAGTCACAATAAACTGAAGGGTTTTTTTCAACATCTTTACAAGATATAAACAGGGAGAACAGCCCCAATAGAAAAAGATTTAAATAATTTATCATAGAATAATTTTATATAAAAAAACTTTTAATCAAACTTAGTAATGTAATCTCTACTTAGTGTTTAATCACTAAACAAATTATCTAAGTTGTTGAAATTCTATATCATATGGAATGAAATCATTACTAATTTTATGTACTTTTCTTGATCATAGCTAACAAATTAGCTATATAGTTATTTTTAGGGGTGAAAAAGGTTTAAAAAATGTCAGATAAAATTGATCCTAGTGAAGTTCAAAAAGAGTTAGAGGATCTTGTAAAATCAAAATTTGGAGATAATGTTCAAGTCGTTACACAGAAATTCGATTTTGATCCTCTTGAAAATAATTCTTCAGATGAGACAGAACCAAAACCAGAAATAGATTTAAGCTTCAATTTTAAACCTAAAGAAGTATATGAGTATTTAGACCAATTTATTATTGGGCAAGAAAGCGCAAAAAAAACCTTATCGATAGCTATTTGTGATCATTATAATCATATTAAGAAAGAACAAAGCGATGAGTCTAGAATTCTTCATTATTATAAGCAAAATGTCTTGATGTTAGGACCAACAGGTGTTGGTAAAACATATCTTATCAAAAAACTTGCTGAGCTCGTTGGAGTTCCATTTGTTAAAGCGGATGCGACAAAATTTACAGAAGCAGGCTATGTAGGAGCTAATGTTGAGGATACTGTAAGAGACCTTGTGACTAAGGCAGATGGCAATGTCTCTTTAGCTCAATATGGAATTGTATATATTGATGAAGCTGATAAATTAGCAGGATCTAGAAGAGTTGCTGGTAAAGATATAACTGGTAGAGGTGTTCAAAATGGCATGTTGAAACTTCTAGAAGAGACTGAAGTTGAAGCGAAAAATCCTTTTGATATGATGGCCCAAATGAACTCCATGATGATGGGAGGAAAAGACAAAGGACCTAAAACTATTAATACGAGAAATATCTTATTTATTTTTAGTGGTGCTTTTTCTGGACTTGAAGATATTGTAAAGAAGAGATTAAATTTTAGTCGTATTGGTTTTGATACACAAAAATCTATGAAGCATGATATAGACTATTTTTCTTTGGTTACGACTAAAGATTTGATGGATTTTGGGCTAGAAGCTGAATTAGTGGGAAGACTTCCTGTCAGAGTTCATTTAAATGATTTATCTGAAGACGACTTATTCCATATTTTAGTAGATTCAAAAGAAAGTATCTTACATCAGTATACAGATGCGTTTCACTCATATGGAATAACAATTGAATACACAATTGATGCTTTGCGTGAGATTGCAAAGCTTAGTTATGAAGAAAAAACTGGTGCACGGTCTTTAATGACTGTTATCGAGCGCACACTAAGAGAATATAAATTTGAATTACCCAGCTTAGGCCTTGATTTCTTGAAAGTGGACAAAGATATAGTACGAAATCCCCAAGAAAGCCTAAAAAAAATTATTTTGCAGTACAATAATAATCATTAATCTTTTTAAAATTTAATATTTATCAATACTATCTTTTAGGCCATAATGATGGCCTGTAATCACTTATATTTATTAATATTTAGATAAAGGACTTATTATTATGTCAAAATCAAAGATCATCTACACCAAGACAGATGAAGCACCTGCTTTAGCAACTCAATCTTTTCTTCCTATTATTCAAGCATTTGGAAAAACTGCTGGAATTGAGTTTGAATTAAAAGATATTTCACTAGCAGGAAGAATTTTAGCTAATTTTCCAGAGAAGCTTACAGCTGATCAAAAAATTAGTGATGCTTTGAGTGAACTAGGTGAATTAGCCAAAACACCAGATGCAAATATTATTAAACTTCCTAATATTTCAGCATCAATTCCTCAGTTAAAAGCTGCAATTAAAGAGTTACAGGGGCACGGATTTGATATCCCAAACTATCCAGAGACTGTTAATTCAGAGACAGATAAAGATGTTCAAGCAAGATACGCAAAGGTATTAGGATCAGCTGTAAATCCAGTTCTAAGAGAAGGGAATTCAGATAGAAGAGTTGCTGCACCAGTTAAGCAATATGCTAAAGATAATCCCCACTCTATGGGGGCATGGGAGAGTTCATCTAAAACACATGTTGCATCTATGTCTGAAGGTGATTTTTATGGATCAGAAAAGTCTTATGTCACTGAAGCTGCAACAGAAGTTAAAATTGACTTTGTTTCCACTTCAGGTGAAACGACGACATTAAAAGATTTTTTTAAATTAGAAGCAGCAGAAGTAATTGATAGCTCTGTAATGAGTTTAGCAAAACTTAGAGCTTACTTTGCAAATGAAATCGCTGCTACAGAGAAGGACACACTTCTTTCTCTACATATGAAAGCTACCATGATGAAGGTTTCTGATCCTTATATTTTTGGTCAATGTGTAGAGGTATATTTTAAAGATGTGTTTGAGAAATACTCAGATGTATTTACAGAGTTAGGAGTAAATTCAAGCAATGGTCTAGGAGATGTTTACAATAAAATCTCTGGTCATACTATGGAAGCTGAGATTAAAGCAGCTCTTGAGACAATCCTTACTGATAATCCAGATCTAGCAATGGTAGATTCAGATAAAGGAATTACAAATCTGCACGTACCTAGTGATGTTATTATTGATGCTTCTATGCCAGCAATGATTAGAAACTCAGGTAAGATGTGGGATAAAGAAGGAAAAACAAGAGATACTAAAGCTCTTATTCCTGATAGATGTTACGCTGGTGTTTATCAAGCGACTATTGATTTTTGTAAAAAGAATGGTGCTTTTGATGTTAAGACCATGGGGAATGTATCTAATGTTGGTCTTATGGCCAAAAAAGCTGAGGAATATGGATCACATGATAAAACGTTTAAGGCCCCTGCAAATGGACAAATGAAAGTTATACTGAAAGACGGTACAGTTATCATGGAGTATACTGTTGATAAAGGTGATATCTTTAGAATGTGCCAAACTAAAGATGAGCCAATTAAAGACTGGGTAAAACTAGGTGTTAATAGAGCTAAAGCAACTGGAAATGCAGCTGTTTTTTGGTTAGATGAAAAGAGAGCACATGATGCTAGCCTTATTCAAAAAGTAAATACATACCTTAAAGATTACGATACAACAGGACTTGAAATTAAAATCTTAGCTCCAGTTGAAGCTTGTGCCTTTACACTTGATAGAGTCAAAGCAGGCTTAGATACTATTTCTGTAACAGGAAATGTTTTAAGAGATTATTTAACAGATTTATTTCCTATTTTAGAACTTGGTACCTCTGCAAAAATGCTTTCAATAGTACCTCTTTTAAAAGGTGGAGGATTATTTGAAACAGGTGCAGGTGGTTCTGCTCCTAAGCATGTTCAACAATTTGCAGAAGAAAACCATCTTAGATGGGATTCCCTCGGCGAATTTTTAGCTCTTCAAGTTTCAATTGAAGATCTTGCTGAAAAAACGAATAATTCTAAAGCAAAAGTTCTTGCTAAGGCCCTTGATGTTGCTAATGGTAAATTTTTAAAACAAGACAAGTCCCCATCAAGAAAGGCTGGAGAACTTGATAATAGAGGATCGCACTTTTATCTTGCAATGTACTGGGCAGAAGCTTTGGCCTCTCAAACAACTGATACCGAATTAAAAGATATTTTTACAAAGATTGCATCTGAACTAGAGTCTAATGAAGCTAAAATTGTTAAAGAATTGAATGAAGTTCAAGGTAAGCCAGTAGATATGGGTGGGTATTATGATCCTAGCGATGATTTACTTGCAAAGGCCATGAGGCCAAGCGAGACATTTAATACTGTGATTAATTCTCTATAATTTACAGGGTCGCTTATGCGGCCCTTTTATTTGTGGCTTATAGAAACTTCAATTCAATTGATTTTTCTTAAGTTCTTTGGTATTAAAGCTAAAAATATTAAGGACATGGCCCATGAAAATAACTCAAACAACAAACCTTAAAGAAATTCCTAGTATAGATCAACTTAGATTTGGAAAATATTTTACAGATCATATGTTTTTTTCAAAATATACAAGTGAGAATGGTTGGGATGAAGGTGAGATTACTCCTTATGGACCTTTTCAAATGGATCCAGCAGCAAGTGTTTTTCACTATGGACAAGCTTTGTTTGAAGGGATTAAAGCCTTTTTACAAAAAGATGGGCAGATAAAAATATTTAGACCAGAATTTAATGCTAAAAGATTACAGGATGGAGCAAAAAGAATTTGTCTTCCTGAACCACCAATTGAACTATTTGTTAATGGAGTAAAGGAATTGCTAAAAGTTGATAAAAGATGGATGCCTGCCAATAAAGGTCATGCCATGTACATTCG
>CAYFHZ010000183.1:0-6193 GCA_964342535.1 uncultured Bacteriovoracaceae bacterium
TTTATTAACTCATCCATATATTCATTTGCTTTGTTTTGAACGGATTTATTAAAGTCAGGATTAACTTCCTTTTCTTCTACATATAAAAATGATTCATCCCAATACCCTACTCCAGGAACTTTTTTAACAAGCTTATCTAATTTTAACTTTGAGATGTCGTTTTCTCTATAATCATCTAGACCTTTTATTTGTTCTGGATAATATTTTTTAAAAATATTAATCCACATGCTGCGAGATTTATTATCTCTGTGTTCTTGCTCCTTTTTATAAAATAGTCTTTCAATAATTTTATCTATATTTCTTCCGTACTGAGGGTGTTCTTGAGCTAAATAGAAATCAGCGGTTGATTTAATCTTCACACCTTTATAGCCATTATTTACTTTTAGATCATGGTAAAGTTCTTCTAGAAGTAAACTTTTTTCTTTTTTTGAGAAATGTTTTGTTTTTATATTTTCATCTAAAAATTTAAAAATCTTTTGCTCATTAATTTCTTTGAAGCAATAACTTTTAACTTTTTTAGAATCTTCTTGGTTAGGTATAGATTTTTTAAAATATTTATTTTTATTTTGAGGAATATATTTCTTTATATAGGGTTTCTTTTCTACTTCATGCGACTTGTTATGTTGTTCTTTTTCTACTTGATGCGGTTTCTTTTCTTCTCTTTTTTCATTATAAGAGATTTTTAAGTCGACTAACTTAAAAACAATGCTGTTATTTTCAATATCCATAAGTGTAGAAATTAGTTTCTTTTCCTGTAGTGAATTTCTAGTTGAAATAAATATTGCTTTATTTTTTATTCCTGACCATGTTTTTAACTGTGAATATGAATATTTAGACGATTTCTTATTAAATCCTTTTAAAAGTCTATAGATTGTAAAATATAGTTTTATTTCATTTGAGTCTAGCTCTGTTAAAAGAGCTTCTAGGTCTAAAATATTGAGTGAGGTGTATCCCCCATTTTTAGAATCTTCAATATTAAATCCAAGATTTATTGCTTTACCATTAAACTCTAAGAGTCCTTTGTTTAAAAATGTTTTGAGATGCTTAAGAAAAGTTTTTTCTGTAAGTTTGTGAACTTGAGATACATTTTCATAAAGATTTTTCTTTAAAGAAAAATATACCTTTGTATTAGGGCCAATTGATTTAATAACATATACAATAGACATATATGTTTTAAACTCATTTGACTTTAGTTCCTTCAGGGCAACATCAAAATACAGATTCGACATTGGTATAAAAAAATTATTTGCAACATTTTGCAGATTCATTGCTTTCATAAAAATTATTAAAACATATTTACGCAGGGCCGAAGGGCCTAAAAAATGATGGGCTTATTAAACGACACATCATATATCATGTGAAAGCTTGGTTATACCCGACCTATATGATGTGGAATGTCATTTTCACTGCAAATATGAAGCTATAGTTTTGATGGGTATCACAAATGATGTTCATGTTCTCGTGTGGGTTATCCCTATCATCTGTGATGTTGATATAGCCATCATATTTGATGTGGTGGAGTGAAGGGTGTCACTTGTGATGTCTTTTGTTTTTTTTATGGTGTCACTCGTGCTGTTCTTGTATTCTCCCTATCACTTGTGATGGTGCAATGCTTTGATAGGTATCACTTGTGAGGTGGTGAATGCCTGTCATAGGTGATGTTGATTCTTGATGCTTAGTTGCGCACATCACATGTGATGGTGTGTTCTTTGCCATCATTTGTGATGTGGTTATCTCTTTGTTGCCGAGAAGTTTTAAGATGTAGGCAAGTTATATTCTTATTGGCCCGTAATAAGCCATTTCTAAGCGTCTGACTACTTTTGTAGAGAATGGGCAACCGTCAATTAAAAAGCCTTTAAAATCAAAATAAAAAAGTTGAGTATTTTAATCCAGAAGATAGGTAAATCACCTTGGGGCGAGATGGCTTACCCGTCTCTCTCTAGGGCGTCTGGAAGCACTATTTAGAAGGGCGAGATTTTTAACCTTATGTGGAGTTGGGCGAGAAATATAACCTTATGGGCGAAATAATTTAACTTTTAGGCGAGAGCTATTACTTTATGGGCGAGAAAGTTAACCTCTAAATCGCCAGCTCCCCCATTACTAAAGGTTTTTCTATTGCTTAAATAGATAATAAAAATAAAAAAGCTTCAAGTGTTGTAACAATTTTAATTATTTCATTTGAAGCTTTAATGAAAGGCGAGAATTTTTACCTCTATTAGGCGCATAGAATATTTTTTTCTGACTTAGGCTTATGGATTCTTAGCTGTAGATTTCCTCTGCTTATAGAGATTAGTTCTGCTGGAAAAAAGTCATATGGAAATAATTTTTCGTAGTTCTTGCTAAGTACATTTAAAGCTCTTTTAAGATCTTTGTTGAAATCCTTTATTTGTGTTCCCTCTGACTTTCCAAGAATCTGATTTAAGTCTGAGTATGGATAATCAATGTAGGCCTTGTTTCTCTTAACAAGTGAATAGCACTGACTGGCAATGAAGATAATTAAATCTCTTGCCGTAACACTTGAGCCTGCAAGGTCTACTAAGTAAGACTTAGTGGGAACTTTCTTAGAGGATGCGAGTTTGTAGAATGTTTCATAATCTAGCTCAACCTCAATTTGTCCATTTGTAACTGTTGATGGTGACCCTGCAACTTTTTTGTGTGCAGGACCCCTGTATTCTCGAATGAAAAAGTTGTTATTGCTAATTGTTTCATCAGAGCTAATTGTTTGTTTGAATCTAATCGCACAAGACTCAATATTTAAGAGCATTTCAAGGGCCAAAACCCTCTGGTCTGTTGAAACCTTTGTTCCTAGAGTATTTCCTTTTACCAGATTAACGAACTCTGCGGTACTTGAGAAATAGAATTTGTTAGGATTTACTTTTCCTTGGTTATGGTTAACTACAAAATTATTAAAAAAATAATCAAAAATCTCTCGGGCCATCATTCCATAAGGTACAGATCTCCCCTCTTCAAGCTGTTGGAGATTTAAGCTGTAATACCCAAACTCCTTTAACCATCTCTTGTTTGAAGATTTTTTTTCTGGGAAACTTGTTTTTACTAACTCAACAGGAGTCCAGAATATGTCAGTATCATCTACTCTTTCATTAGGCATGTGTGATTTAAAATTTCTTTGAAGACTCTCAAGTAATGTTGTTAGTTCAGCATCCATGCTTCCCTCTCCTTCCCTAGTTTATTCTTTTAATCTTTCTAAAATATCTGGTAATGCAATACAGATAGCGATTTGGACAATTGTAAAGGCCAATATACTTATTAGTGTCTGTATTGAAAGTATATTCAAATTTGAAAAAATACTTTGATTCACAAGTTTGTTTCCAAATCTATGAATATCGGCCTTTAAGACTTTTCTTTCTCCTAAAAGGTCTTTTCTTCTCTCTTGAAGCTCTTTTCTGCGTGGGGCGAGAATTTGGTTCCCTTTTGTTGCTTTTTTGTATTCTCTA
Source organism: uncultured Bacteriovoracaceae bacterium (assembly GCA_964342535.1). Lineage (GTDB taxonomy): Bacteria > Bdellovibrionota > Bacteriovoracia > Bacteriovoracales > Bacteriovoracaceae. Next base: position 3,456 of record CAYFHZ010000183.1, read on the forward strand.
AATAACTCCATATCCTTTTCAATCTGAAGTTTTTCATTCTTTAAAAGACTTAGCTCGTTGTTAACTTCAAGTAATCTTGATTCACTGTCGCTTAATTCTGACTGTATTAGTTTGTTACTGTTGATGACATTTTTATCTTTTATATAGGCTGAGTAACTTAATGTAGTCACACTTATTCCAAGAAGAACTAATTTAATAAAAGTTGATTTCATATCCCTTCTAGATGAGAAATACATATAAAAAACTTCAATTGTGATAGCCAGAATGATGGCTGAATAGGCCTTGTACCCTATTGATAGATAAAACTGAGATCCAAGAATGCAGACCAAGATTTCAAAAAGAACAATTGGTAGTAACACACTTCCGGCATTTATCTTTGTAATATCGAGTCTGAAAGACCTATTTATTTTAAGAGTCTCCCCTCTAATTTCATTGTCATCGTTCTTTAAAAGCAGTTGATCAATTGCATTCATTAATTATTCTCGCCCTAAAAGTATGCCGCGGCATCGTTAATTGCTTTGTGTATATAATTATTCGTACTTCTCATTTTATTCTTTAGGTTAATTTGGGCAATAGGTTAAAATTTTCCCTTAATTGAAAATATTTTGAATTAATAAAATAATTAATTAATGAATTTGTTTAAAATGACGATTTAACAAATATAAGTCTTGATAATTAACGATGCCATGGCATACTTTTATTGTATGCACATCAAGGAGTGAAGTGATGTTTTATAATCCAATCGAGGATAAGGTTCTAGGGAAGGATGTTCTTTTAGCTGTGGCCAGCGACAATCCAAACGTAAATAAAGTCAAAGAAAATACAACATATAGTGAGGCAAGAAATATTCTCTCTAAAGGAATCAAGAGAAAAACTCCTACACATATTTTTATTGGGTCAAATAAAGGTGGGGTAGGAAAGAGCATGACCGCTCTTCAGGTAGCATGGTTTTTAAATGCTAGAGGCTTCAAAGTGTTACTCGCTGATTTGGATGCTCAGGCCAATATTACATGTTCATTATTAGAAGATGGAACAAAAACAGAAGCAGATAAATCTTTTTACGACGTACTTACAGGTGAAGCAACATTTGATCAGGTAATATCTCATGTTTCAGAAGGATTTGATCTGATGGGCGCTAATCAAAAACTTTCAGAAGTTGATTACTTTTTAAGGTCGCAAGAAGCAAATCAAAATTCAAGTTACTTTGATAGAGATAAAACCCAAAGCGATCAATCTAATGAAGTATATCTTCAAACATATAAGATATTTAAGAAACTGGGCGAGAATTATGACTTTATCATTTATGATACGAATCCAGAGACAAATAAATTCAATAGGCTGTCGATGCAGGTCTGTGACATTGCTTTGGTACCGATGCAGGCAAAAGAAAGTAGTGCAAAGGCTTATATGGTTACTCTAACAGAGATTAACGATAGTTTTATTTCTGTTGCTAGAGATGCATCAGATATTGAAGATCGAGTTAAATTACTTTTTAATAATAACGACTATATCCCTGAGAAGAAAAAAGAAAAGATTATTAATAAGATATATAAGCACTTTTCGGGAAGTATATTAAATGAATATATTGAATATAGTTATGAATTAGGTGAGGCAAGTGATGTTGGGTGGCCAGCATTCGCTCATAACGAAATACCATTAGAGATAGTTGAAAATATCTCTAATGTTGTGGACGAGGTTATTGAATTAGCAGATTCGGTTCAAAGTGTAAGATCAACTAAGAAAAGAAGACATATGTTTTTGTCGGATAACGCTTAGGGGATATTGCTATGAACTTTTCAAGATTTAAAGCTGATTTAGGAAAAAATAAACCAGCAAATTCAAAAAATGGTGTTATCCCAAACAAGACAGTTAAAGCGGCTAAGTTAAGTGGTGTTATTAATACAATAGATATTGATAATATTGAGGAGAATCCAGATCAGGCAAGGTCTTTTATTCGTACAAAAGAATTTAAGGTATTGAAACAAAGTATTAAAAGGGAAGGGTTACTTCATCCTGTTATAGTTTATAAAGATAGTTCAACAGGTAAATATGTAGTTAAAGCTGGTCACAGAAGATTAAGAGCCTTGAAAGAACTTGGGTTCACACAAGTTGATTGTGCAGTCTTTACGAATAAAACGGAAGCAACATTTGCTGCCATTTCAACAAACGAATTTGCTGAATCAATTCACCCAATAGATAAAGGCGTTGAAGTTGAGTCTTTGATTAAAGAATTTAAAGAACAGAATATTCCAGTATCCCTTAAAGATATTGCCGATTTTTATGGTGTTTCCTATACAACAGTTAAAGAATGGAAGCATTATGCAAATATTGATAAGTCTATTAGGGCCGAAATTATTCAAAAAGATGTTAGGTCTAAAGACTTTTTAAGAAAAGCGACAAAAATTTGCAAAGAAATAAATGGAATGAACTACTCTGAAGAGGAAAGAATTAATCAGATAAATGAAAAATTCCATAATTTACTATCTAATACTAAAGAGAAAGTTCAGAAGGTTGAAAAAAAGATTTCTTTAGCCGATGGCCCTGCAATTAGAAACTTTCTTTATTATGATCGTGATAAAGATGAGTTTAAAATTCGTGATGTAGTAGGGGAGTTATCTAGAAAAGACAAAAATCGACTGAAAAAAAAGGTGTCCGAGCTATTCGATTTACTTTGATAATTCTTTCCTGTGCCTTAATAGGCATAGGTACTGCTTGAATGTCCAATACTTCTATTTGAG
>CAYFHZ010000184.1:0-6192 GCA_964342535.1 uncultured Bacteriovoracaceae bacterium
CTTTTATATTCTATTTCATACTGTCTCTCTTTTGAAAATTTCAATAAATGATCTCCAATTAAATTTTTCTTGTAATCCATTAAGGACAAGTGACCACGTGAAAGCAATAAAGACATTTTTCATGTAAGGAATAGAGCGAAGATTATACTTTGTACTAAAGGTCTGTTCATACAAAATAAAGATTATATTTGCCAGCATCAAGCTAGTGAATTGAGATACTTCTAACTTAGAAATGAGGTAAAGTATGATGAAACAAAGTATCGAATATATTGCTATCATTGACCTGAGATTGTTATTGATCACTAAGTAAAAAAATGAATACTGTGGAATTGTTCCCCGTTTATATGAAATAAATCTAAGGAAAAAATAACCTACGAAGGTCAAAAGACAAACTAAAGCACTATTAAAGAAGTTAATATTTTGCTGATGAATTAATGAAATATGCCAAAATAAACATAAAGCACATATTGAAATAAAAAAATTAAAGGAAACAAAAAGCTTATAAAATTTTATCACTATTTTTATCATGTTCTTCAGTTTCAGTTACTTTTTCATTTGCTTTTGTTTGGGGCGTAATGAAATCATGAATGATAGCTTGGTGTATGGCCTTTTGGAATGTTTTAAAAAAACGATCTGTTTTATTCCAATCCGAGTTAGGTAGCTCTAAAGTATAAGTAGGAATATTTCGCTCATTTCCTGCCCAGTTTCCAAGACTTCCAGTGAAAAAAGGATAGTTATTTATTTTGTACTTTCCTGCTTTATCACTCATCTTTAAAAGTAAGTCATGAGCTGTTTCACCGTGTTCTTGGCCAATAATTGGTCCATCATAATCAATGAGTGTAAGGGGAGCATGAACAGATAATATTTTATCTGGGTTATAACGCTTTATGATATTAACCTGAAAAATGGTTTCTTGCTCACTGGAGGCTTTGTGGCCAGGAAATCTTCTCTTGTCACTTCTGTAGCGAGATTTCCACAGTTTTATTGCTTTCGCACTCCAATCAGCAGTAGGGAAGTTTCTATTTACATCGACCCCTCGAGCATTTGTTCTCGTAGGTCTCGTTTTAAGAAATGAGTCTGGTGCCACAAGTGGAGCAATAATTACAAGATTATTTTTAACAATTTCAGGATGATGCTTTAGATCCTTCAGTATATCAAAGCAAAATTTTACAGGAGTAATTTCATCTCCATGTACACCACACATGATAAGAGTGGTGTTTTGAACTGTTTTCTTATTTTCATCTCCAAAAACATGCCAAATAATAGGATTACCCCAGTAAGAACTTCGAACATGATGCCATGAGTATTCTTCACAATGAGACTTACCCCAATTGTACTTCTTGAAGTACTTATCTATTTTTTTACAATAATTTTTTACTGTTTTTGTATTTTCAAAAGTAAGGGTTTTAACTTTATGAGTATCTTTAGTATGAGAATGGTCAGGGTCTATCCCTTCTTTTTCATTTTTTTTATTCGCTCCAGTATCAATTGCACTTTGTTGGGGCAGTTGATTAGATAGAGCATTATTATTTGTTTCACTTTGAGTCGTATTTGATACTTGGGTATGTCCTTCATTCTCAAGAGTTGTTATTTGAGAACAACTAATAAAAATGAATAAGATAAATAAAGGATTATATATGTGCTTCATAAGGGATATTATAAATCATTTCCAATAGTTTTGTCCTTTATTAAATATAAATATTTTTATTAGTTTCAGCAGTTTCGTTTTTTACAATATTTGGAGAAGGTATTTCAAAAGTTAATACTGATAAAATTTCTCAGATAAATTCCTTTGGATATTCAAATGGTTACCAATATATATCGAATCCATAATGAATTTATATTTACAGTGCTGCCAGATTTTTTTGTCAAAACACTTAAAGAAATCTTGAAACATGCCGAAAAGCTAGTCGAAGTTTAATTAATGAGGAGCTATTTATGCTAACCAGTTTTAAAGAATTTAAGTTTTTCCAATCTTTTCGAATTCCAGTTGAATCTAAAGATGATGTTCGATGTACATTTGAGTATGAAGATGATATGGGAAAGTTTCACACGATTATGGATGGTACTCTTCAAGATATTTCAATTACTGGTCTTGGTTTTATTTCTAAGCAAAGAATAAGTGTCGATACCAATACTCGTATTTCAATTCAGTATAAAAGACTACGAATAGATATTGAGGGGCATGTCGTAAGATCTTTTGGTTATCAACCAGATCTTACTAATGAGACGATGACATATGGTGTGGAGTTAGATGAAGACGATTATCCTCAGATGCGAAGATTTATTGAGCAATATGTGATGGGATTTTCACCTGAAAGAGCTCGAGACTGTATAACTACTATGGCAATTTCAGAAAGATATAAAAAAGCGACTGAAGGTTTTGAAATTTTTTCACTTATGTTATCACTGTTTAAAGATATTACCGCATTTGGTTCTCAAGAAGCATTTCTTAATAGTATGCTAGAAGAGATTTCCAGAATTCTTAATGCTCAAAGAGCATCTATTTTTCTTATCAATCCTCAAACAAATGAGCTTGAAGCTGTAGCTGCTTTAGGAATTGATAAGTCTCAGTTAAAATTTGACTATAGGAAAGGGATTGCAGGTTCTGTTTTTACGACAGGTGTTCCACTTAATATTGATGCTCAAACTGATAAAGTTCGGTTCTCGCAAGATATGGATAAGAAAACTGGCTTTGAAACAAAATCAATTCTTTGTAACCCTATTTCGAATAGAGATGATAAAGTTATTGGTGTTATTGAGGTCTTGAACAAAAGAAATCAAGATAGATTTACAGAAGAAGATGAAAAAACAATGAAAGTCCTTGCTCTTATCTTTTCATCGGTATTCCATAATTATAATCCAATTTCTGAGAAATCATTGATTAGAAGATTTTCAACTCCTTATGATAGAGAGTTTGCTTATATTGGAAAATCAAGTAGTACAAATGAGATAAGAAGATCTATTGTAAAACTAAAAGATATTGATTCTCCACTATTGATTACTGGAGAATTTGGTGTTGGTAAAAAATTACTAGGTCGAATTATTCACAATGAAGGAAAACGAGGTTTAAATAAATTCATTTCAATTTCATGTAAAGGTGTTGAACCAGAAGAAGTAGAAGATAAACTGTTTGGTACTGCTGAGACCAGAAGTGCATTAGAGGAATGTAAAGGTGGAACTCTTGTTTTTGATGAAATAGGATACTTACCACTGGGATTACAAACTAAAATTTACAAAGTTCTTCAGGAGAGAAGGGTTCCTAATAGCAATATAACCATCGATATAAGGTTTATATTTACTTCCAGTGAAGATCTTAAAAAGAAATCACAAAAAGAAGGTGATTTTAATTTTGATTTGTATAACTATATGCAAGAATCGATTCTTATGGTTGAGCCTTTGCGTAAGAGACCTGATGATATTGAGTCTTTGACATCTTATTTCTTAAGAAAAGAGTGTCGAAAGCAAGGTTTATTGTTAAAAGAATTCTCTAAGGAAGTTTTAGATCAATTAAAACAGTATGATTGGTCTGGTAATGTTATTGAATTACAACAAGCAGTTCAAAAAGCAGTACTTTATAATCCTAAGGCACATATTATTAATAAACTAAATAAAGCAGGGGCGACACCAGTTATTGATTTAACACAATCAAGTATGCATGGTCTTGATAATATTCCTCACGCCAGAGACTTTGAATTACCTTTAAAAGATCGTGTGGCACTGGTGGAGAGAGAGATGATACTTGCAGAAATAAAACGTAATAAAGGTAATAAGTCTAAAGCAGCAAAAGAAATGGGTATTTCGAGAGAAGCTCTTAGGAAAAAATTATTACAAAGTGATGAGATTATCGAGAACCTCGCTAATGAAGCAACTGAAACTCTAAAAGCAGCATAATGATATTGCCCACTTTTATGTGGGCATTTTTTTTCCTTTCTTTTTAATAACCTAATAATATTTTGAGTCCTTCCTCTTTATCCGATAAGTTTGATACTAGGAATATGTATGGAAAATATACTAAGTTTGTTTGAAAACTTTAAGCCAACGGATATGGTTGATATCCTGATGGTATCATTTATACTTTATCAGTTCTTCTCAATTATTCAGGGAACGCGAGCAGTTCAAGTCCTTGTAGGAACAGCTGCAATAACTACTTTGTACTGGTTTAGTTTGACTTTTGAGCTCTATGGTATTCATTGGTTATTAAAACATTTTTTTGATTATTTTTTTGTTATACTTATTATACTTTTCCAAGATCAAATTAGAGCTGCTCTTGCTCTTTTAGGTAATACACGAACTATTGGAAAAAAAAATAGAGATGTTTATCATAACCAAATTGAAGAAGTTGTTATGGCCTGCTCAGCGTTGAGTAAAAAAAAGAAAGGGGCATTAATCGTCTTTGAAAGATTTCATGGATTACTTAATTATTCTTCTACTGGAACGAGACTTAATTCTCTTATTCATGCTGATATTTTATTTGCACTATTCCAATCTGACTCACCATTACATGATGGTGCTGTCATTTTATATCAAAATAAAATACAGTCTGCAGGTTGCTTTTTACCTCTTGCAAAAGGAGTAGAATTAGATAGGCACTATGGAACAAGGCACAGAGCTGCTTTGGGGGTTTCTGAAGTTTCAGATGCTGTTGTTGTTATTATTTCTGAAGAGACTGGAAAGATGAGTTTGTGTTATAATGGTAAATTTATTTCTTGTGAAAATGAAAAAGAATTACGTAAGCAATTAAGGTTTTTACTTTTCTCAAGTAAAGACTATTCTAATACAAAAAATGATATGAGAGAGCAATTTCGATGAAAGTTGATAAATTTAAAAAAAGACATTTATTAAAATTATTTTCTTTAATCGCAAGTTTTCTTATTTGGATATATGTTGTTAGTTCTGCTGAAGTTGAAATTAGTAAACATGTTGAAATTTTAGTTGATGTACCCAAAAATATGGCGATCAGTAACCTTATCGAAAAAGAAGTTGTTTACCGTTTTAAAGGTCCGGGTCTTTTTGTTCGTAAGTTTCTAGAGAACCCCATGAAAATTAAAATTAACTCAGAGAGTTATTACCGTAAAGGTAAGAGAAATTATATTCTTAGCATTGATCGCCTTCCCCTTAAACTTCCACTTGGTGTCGAGTTAATTTCATTTGAGCCTAAATATTTAAATTTATCTTTAGAACCCAAAGTGAAAAAAATGTTAAAAGTCACACCTCAATTTTCACAGCACCTTAAGTCTTCCTATGATATACGAGAAATAAAATTAGATCCTGAATTTGTTGAAGTGGAAGGTCCTAAAGGCTTACTGGCCGGAATTAAAAACGTTGAAACAAAAATGATTTCTCAAATAGACTTTCATAATGGAGGCTTATCTGAGATTGAGTTAAATTCCATTGATAGTAGAGTAAATTTAACAAGGAGCAAAATTCTTATAAACTACACCTATAATAGTAAAAAAATAGATTTTACATACAAATCTGTACCTATTATATTTCATAGTGCCCAATTGGTTACAAAATCAAGCCATCGTTATGCCATGGTTAAAGTTCAAATAAAAAATGGTGAAGAACAAAAACCTCAAGTAGATGATATTAACGTTATGGCAAAGCCTGATGATACTAAATCAGGTACTCAAAAGGTTAGTTTAGTTGTGAATGTTCCTACTGGTGTAGATTTTGTTTCAGTTGAGCCTAAAAGTATTGAATTAGAATTGGAGAATTAAATGACAAAAAGACAACTTTTTGGAACAGATGGAATAAGAGGAAGGGCCAATGTCTACCCTATGATTGGAGAAGTCGCTTTTTCTCTTGGAAGAGCTGTTACAGCCCACTTTCAAAAATATAGTACTAATAAAATTCCAGTTATTATCATAGGTAAGGATACTAGACTGAGTTGTTATATGTTAGAGCAAGCTTTTTCAGCTGGGGTATGTGCTCAAGGAGGAAAGGCAATACTAACAGGTCCACTTCCAACTCCAGGAGTCGCATTTGTTACTCATTCTATGCGAGCAGATGCTGGTGTAATGATCAGTGCTTCACACAATGCTTTTCATGATAATGGAATCAAGATCTTTGATCGAACAGGCCATAAATTACCAGATGATGTTGAACTTGAGTTAGAACGAATGATTTTAAATCCAGAAAGTATTCCTCTTATGGTAGATGAACATTTAGGAAATGCTAAAAGACTAG
>CAYFHZ010000185.1:0-6186 GCA_964342535.1 uncultured Bacteriovoracaceae bacterium
CTGTTGTTTTGTTTACTCCTGCAATACGAGCAGCTCGTTTTTGAGTAACTTTGGCACAAAATAGCTTCAAGAGAAGAGGATTAACCCTTCTCTTTTTTTGTCCAAACTCCAAGGTTCCAGTACTTGCACTAAATTTAGTACCGCATGTCTTGCATTTGAAGCGCTGAATTTTTCTGGAATCATTCGCTCGAAAGTAGAATCCATCTTTATAATAATGGGGGGATTTACATGAATTTTTAGGGCAGTTTCTTTTCATGCAGCTTTAAATGCAAGAAGGATGAAAGTTTAAGTTAGTAAATCATTGAAACTACAAGTAATTTATAGCTAGCTTGGGATAGAACTGTTTATGTTTTACCCCACTAAGGTCAGTCGGTTAATGTTACTTTTAATGAATATAGTTTTGAACCTTAACAAAGTACGATTTGGGATAATTAAATTTAATGAGATATCTTATATGAAACAACGTTTACACTGTACTAAAAGCTTCTATAATTAATTTATGAAAAAAATATTAGGACATGAGAATAAAAAGTTAAGTGATATCTATTGTGAAATAGCAAGTTATTTAGAAACAAATGAAGTTGATAAAGATCAATATGGACATGGAGAGTTTTTAAACAATTTTGAAGTCGAAGTTGCCAAATATGTGGGTATGGAGTCTGCTATTTTTTTACCTAGTGGAGTGATGGCCCAATTAATTGCAATTAAAATTTGGGGAGATGACAAAGAAAGTAATCTCTTTGCTTGTCATGAATCTTGTCACCTTATCAAGCATGAAGAAGATGCATATCAAAAATTATTAAATTTTGAAGCTCAGTTAATTGGTGAAAAAGATAAGGTTCCTACAAAAAAAGATTTAGTTAAAATGAATGAAAAGGTTTCGTCATTAATATATGAATTGCCAATGAGACATTTAGGAGGAGACCTCCCTGACCTTGAAGAATTGAATGAAATTAAAGAATATTGTAAAGAAAATGAAGTTAAGCTTCATATTGATGGAGCAAGAATTTTTGAAGCTGTTAGTTATTATCAAATTCCAGTTAGTGATATTGTTCAAAATGTAGATTCTCTTTTTATTTCTTTTTATAAAGGTTTTGGTTCAACATCAGGCTCTATGTTATTGGGGACTCAAAAATTTATAGATCAAGCTAAGATTTGGCTTAGACGCTTTGGTGGAAACCTTTATCAACTTTATCCTCTGGCGATTCCAGCAAAAATACAGTTTGAAAAAAATAAGAATCAATTTACTAATTGGAAAATGAAATGTGATGAATTAACAAAATCACTTCAAGAAGAATTAAAGTTAGAAATTATTCCATATCCTTCAAAAACGAATATGTTTCATACTTATTTACCAATATCAAAAAAGGATTTCAGAGTAAAATGTGATGAATATAAAACAAAAGGCATTGATATTCGTTTAGGTATTTGGGAAGAAAATGAAAAAGGATGTCGTATTGAATTCACTGTTGGAGATGCAACATTAAAATTTGCAACAACAGAACTTGTTGCTATTTTCTCAGAGTTAAAGTCAAATAATAAATAAAGGCCACGCTTTAAAGCATGGCCTCTTGCTTAAGGATATATCTTTCCTCCAACGGTAGGTTCTTGACAACGTAAAACTTCTAATTCTCCTGGTCCATTTTCAGTTTTTCCTGCAGCATCTCTTAGCGCTGCTCTAAGACTTTCTTCTAATACAGGGTGATAAAAGGGTAGTGTGAGAGCTTGATTAACAGTAAGCCCTAAGCTTATTAGCCAAACTAAGCTATTAGCGAGATGTTCACCTGCAGGAGCAAACATTTCAGCTCCTAAAATCTTACCATTTATACGATCTGCATATAGGTGAAGCAAACCTACCTCTTGAAGTTTTATAATGGCCCTTCCAAATCCCTCATAACTAATTTTACCAGTAATAAAATCAACTTTCTTGTCAGTTAGTTCTTTAAAACTTTGTCCTATAACTGCAATATTAGGATCTGAAAAAGTGATGGCCATAAATTCTCTTCTTTTAAAACATTGTTTGTTTTTTCGAACAGAATTATAACCAGCTATGCGACCTTCATCACTTGCCTCATGAAGTAATGGTCTTTGAGCATTAATATCTCCTACTAAGTAAATGTCCTTTCCCAGTAATTGATAGGTCCCAAAGTGGATAAGAGGAAATCCTTTTTCGTCTTTTTCAATGTTCAGATTTTCTAAACCTAGTTTATCTATGTTTGGTTTTCTTCCCATAGTTAAAAATGCTTTCTCTACTAAGTGAATATCATCTCCTGTTTTTATTTTTAATAAACCATTTTCGACACCAATAATATCAGCTCCGTCAAAGCTTATAGGGAACTCTTTTTGCATTTGCTTCGTAATAGCTTCTTGTATCTTAGGATCAGTTGTACCTCCAATACTTTTTCCAATTGTAGCTCCAACAATTTCTACACCTAAGCGACTAAGAGCTTGGCCCAACTCAATTCCGATCACTCCAAGTCCAATAACTGCAATTTTTTTGGGTACTTCTTCCATTTCAAAAAAATCATCTGTAGAGATAAAATAATCTTGATACTCTTCCCATGCTTTTGGAATAATAGGAGAAGACCCTGCTGCGATAATTATATTATCTGCTTTTATAATTTCATCTCCTAAACTAAGAGTATTTTCATCAATAAATCTAGCATATTTTTGTATGAGTTTATCACTTTTCCATTCTTCTAAACCTCCAATGACAGAGCGAACAAACCTATCTCTCAGGGAACGAACATGTTTCATTACTTCTTTTTGATCAATTGTTAGTGAATCTGATTTTTTTATACCCATTTTATCAAAGCTATGTCGCTTATAAAATGTATTTGCAACTTCAATTAGCACTTTTGAGGGCATACAACCTACACGAGCACATGTCGTACCTAATTTACCACCATCTATTACTACATAGTTATCAGTTTTTTTAGCAACCTCTCTTCTCGCAGCTAAACCTGCTGATCCAGCTCCAATAATCGCGACATCATAATGTTTCATTTCTTCTCCTTTTGTATCAAGAACTGAAATCATTATCGTGAAATAACTGATAGTTTTCCAATATTAAAAAACTAACACTTAATAGACAAAAACTATTAGGATCACATGGAAAGGTAGAATAAGTTGTAGGTATTTGAAATTTGAAGAAAGTGGTAAATCATTAATTAAATTGTAAAGTACGATTCAGGAAAGCTATAAGTATTTATCTAACGACCATTTAAACTCTTTTAAAGTGATGTTGAATCCATAACTTTTTATTTTTAAATTCGTTTTGGGAGCTCTGTTATTAGCTAGTGAAATAGTATTTATGAGATCTTCGAGTTTATCTGAAATCTGTTTAAAATCTTGTTCTGAATAATCATGTAAAAAAAAGTGATCACATATAGCAGGTTTTTTCATATCGAAGTCTTGTATGATCTCCTGTTTAAATGCTTTTGCGAGATGGCCATTTTTCTCCCAAATAGGCTCTCCTTTAATCAATATTTTAAATCTATTTTGAGGGTGAAGCTCAATTAAGTTTAATTTATCAAGTTGAATCAAGTAATGGTTCATTTTTATTTTTGTAATATCAAATTTAGTTTGAATATAGTTTAGTGTTTTTCCCCTTAAAAGATTGTCAAAAAAAGCTAAGCAATCCGGGTTTTTAGAAAAGTATATTTCTTGTTTTAAGCTATATTTAAAAGTTTCAGTTTTATTCTGGATAGCGATTAAAACTTCTCCTAATGTTGTTCCAAGGTACTCACATAATTTGCTTGCCTGCTCTAAAGATAGTCCATGGCCAGCATACCATCTTTTAACCGTCGGGAGACTAACATCGAAATACTCAGCAATCATCTTTTGTGTGACCCCTCGGGATAATGCAGATTTTTTTAAATATAGCATAAGTTCTCTTGATATCATGAGACCCAAGGTATCATTATTCTGTACTTTTGAGAAGGTTAAAGACTTATGAATTGTAATAAATTACTTAATCTTTTAAGTACAGGAGGAAAGTATGTATAAATTTTTAATTGTTATGAGTTTTTTTGTAAGTTTGGCTTCATTTGCTTCGGGGATTGAGATTTATCCATGTCCGGCTGAATCTAAGGACCCTGTTTGTTATAGAAATAAACCTATATTTGATGAGGGCAAGTTAAGTTGTTCTTCTCATGGAAAGGTACTGTTTACAAGTTTTCATGGAGTCGGAAGTGGCTGTGGCGAAAGTGGGAAGTTGATAATTGTAAAACAGACTCGTGACTGGGCATCTAAAACAATTCTGGTTGAAACAAAATGGCATCCCGGAAAAGTCGCAATGGGAGAATATGGTGCGTGTCATTATTATGGCCCAATTTATGGTGGAGGCTCAATTGATACTTTTATAGGTAAGTGGAAAGTTATTGTTGATGGCAAATATGTAGGCTCCTATACATACGATATAAATACTGAGCAAATTTCAGAAAATGAATCATATTATACGCAAAGTTGTAAAATTGATATAGCATTAGATCATGAGCTTTAATGAATTATTAGATGACCTTCTCTCCAAGCAAATTATTTTGCTTGGAGAAAGTAAACATGGAATTAGAGAGCAAAATCTTAATAGAGTTAGATTGATCAAAATGTTACATGAAAGAGCTGGTTTTAATTTACTCTATCTAGAGTCACTTAAACCGACATTAAATATTAGTAATTACTCAAAACCTATTGATTTTATCTACTCTGAGCTTCATGAGGTTTATCATACCGAGGAAATTCTAGAGTTAATTGAGTACTGTTTTAAGTATCAAGTAGAGCTTAGAGGTTTTGAGCTCTACGATCAGTATTTAGAAGAATATTTCAATCTCAAAATAAATAATCAGGACAATGGTTTTGAATCTAGAACATATCGAGACAAAAAAATGTTTGATATTTTTCAGCATAACTTTAACTTACATCGAGAAAAAGCAATAATTTGGGGACATAATGCACATATGTCCAAAAAAACGATGAGTAGCGCCTATAGAAAAAAAGTTTTTGGCGAGTATTTAAGTGATTTTTATAAAGATAGAGCACACTTTATCGGTCAGTTTACTGGAGAGGGGAGAGTAGAACATTTGAAAGGACAGGAACAGGTTATCAAGCAATATCCTGATTCAATTGAAGAATATATTGTCTCTAATATTGAAAATTGTACTGCTTTCTCAAAGTTAGATGGCAACGTTTTTAATAAAGAAATCCTTTTCTCATATGCTGATAATAAAAGTGAGAGTATTTTATTAGTTGATTATTTCGACTCTCTTATATTAAATAGAAAAGGCACAAAGCCATTAAGGCTAGAAATACAGGATGTTAAATGAATTATTTAGAACTTAAAATTCCCCCTGTTATTGTAACTCTTATCTTTGGTATTCTCATTTTTTGTACTAATAATATAATTCCTCTTGAGAGGTTTAATTTTTCAAATATTGTCTCCGTAGCCTCTTTTTTAATTGGTTGTTTAATTTCAGTATTAGGGGGTATTGAGTTTCGTAAGAAGAGTACAACAGTTAACCCAACTAAACCTGATACAAGCTCTAAGCTTGTTACTTCAGGTATATATCAGTTTACTAGAAACCCCATGTACCTAGGGTTTTTATTATGTCTTTTAAGTGAAGTGATTTATTTTAATAATTTTATTTTCGGATTTTTTCACATTATTTGCTTTATTTTGTATTTGAATTTATTCCAAATAATTCCTGAGGAGAGGATACTTACTCAAATATTTGGAAATGAATATACGAGATATATGAATTCAAGTCGAAGATGGATTTAATTTTTATAAGTAAGCCATTTTTATATAAAACACTATTTTTTTTAAATAAGCATATATTTTATTCTCTATTCCTTTAAACTTAATTTCTAGTCGGTCAAATTGAAAGTTTAAAATATCAAGACCGTGAGTTAGTTGATTAAAATCTAGAGGTATCGTCATTTTCCACACACCATTTTCTTTTCTTATTTGGTTACAATCAATGAATAAATATGTTGGAACAAGTACTTCCGGCCGTATTTGATTATTTAGGGGAGACTCTATTTGACAAGCATCAATATCTAAATCATTTCCTTGCACACAGTTTGAACTGACAATGAGTGCTATTATATTTTCAGTATAAAATGTGTTCTGTGAACTTCTGTTTTGCGTTGAGTAATGTTCATAATTATAGTCACTTATATCTCGGTACT
>CAYFHZ010000186.1:0-6184 GCA_964342535.1 uncultured Bacteriovoracaceae bacterium
GATTTTCTGTTGGGCTTCTTCAAGAATCGCCCACCATCAAGTTTCTAGATCCCTTATTGTTGATCATGATAATAAACGCCAAAAGAATTAGTTTCGGGACGAGTGGGTTCTATTCTTCATCAGTCCCTTGCATACATTCCAGGTAGAGAGCGAGTTGAATATGTCACAATGGATTTGAGTTCTACTTATCGTCGTTTTGCTAAGAACTTCTTTCCAAATGCAAAGATAGTAGCAGACCACTTTCATGTAGTTAGGCTGCTTCATCCAGCAATCAATCGAAGAAGAAAAGCTATCACGGGTGATGAAAGAAAGAATCCCATAAGAAAACTTCTTTTAAAGAAAGCAACAAGCCTAGAGTTATTTAAGCGCAAAGCAATTGAGCGTTGGCTTAAGGATTATCCGGAACTGGAGTCAATCTATAAAGCAAAAGAATGGCTACATAAGCTTTATCGTTGCAGAGGTTACAATAAAGCTAGGAAGTGCTTTATCAACCTGACTGACTGGTTAGCTTATCAAGATGTCAAAGAGCTGAGAACGCTCAGAAAAACTTTAATGAAGTGGCGAGATGAGATCTTGATGTTTTTTAAAAAACGTATTACTAATGCAAGAACTGAAGGCTTTAACAACGTAGCAAAGTCAATGATTAAGGACTCTTCACACTTAATGGTGTCACTCACTGAATCATCTGTGTGATTTCTGCACGAACTTTTGAACTTTTTTACGCCCAAAAACAAAAAAAGCCAGACTAAAGTCTAGCAATTTCAGTATTTTGTCACTTAAAAAAAGTTCAAAAATGGCGGGAGCGACGAGACTCGAACTCGCGGCCTTCTGCGTGACAGGCAGACGTTATAACCAACTTAACTACGCCCCCGTAAGGTAGAAACTAATATAAAGATTTGTACCTTTATCGTCAACTTCTTTTTTAGGAAATTTTTAGATTTTTTAGGGAGATATAATGGGTGAGGCCTACAAAATTGGGATGTTTTGTTTTTATTAAGCTGAAGACCTCACCCAAAAAGTTTCAGAAAACTGAAACTCTGAGAATTTTAATAAACAGAGACTATGTCAAATTAGAGAGGGGATCATAGTCTCTGTAATTGTGAAGACACTTTTTAGTTATCTTGTGAAATGATTCTATTCCCAAAGTGTGGAATAAATATGTAAAAAATTAATTAAAGTTAACAATCCCCCCCCTTATAAATAAAATATATTGTTTGTTTTCACTTTTTTTACACAATTCAGTGTTAAAATGTGTAAAGAAAACAAGCGAGGAGAGTTATGTATCAGGTTTTATTAGTAGAAGATGATCCAGGAATTGGAAAAACTGTAGAATTTAACCTTCAAGATGAAGGTTATAAGGTTTTTTGGGCACCGACATTACATGAAGCTAAACAATTTTTCGAGTCAGAAGAATTTGATATCACTTTACTAGATATTGGCTTACCAGATGGAAATGGCCTGGATTTTTGTAAAAAAATTCGAGAGACAAATAAGACAATACCGATTCTTGTACTAACGGCAACCATTGAAGAAGAATCAGCAGTTAAAAGTTTTGAGTACGGTGCTGATGACTATGTGAGAAAACCTTTTGGATTAGATGAGTTAATGGCAAGAGTTAAAAGACATCTTTCTATTCCGGTTAGAAGAGAAGTTAAAATTAAGTTTCAAGACTTAACAGTGATTCCTGATAAACGTGAAGCATACTGCGGAGATAAACTCTTACAACTCAATAGAAGAGAGTTTGATATTCTTCATTGTCTTATTAAAAGTCCAGATAGAGTTATGAGTCGTCTAGAGCTTCTCGATAATTTAGGAATTTCTGATGAGGTAAGTGATAGAACAATAGATTCTCAGGTAAGTCATCTACGTTCAGTTTTAAAGAAAAGTGGTGATTTAGAACATCAAATTAGTTCCGTATATGGAGTGGGGTATAAACTTGAAAAAAAATAATAATTCTTTTTTAAGAAAACACTTTCTGTTAACGGCAATTACCGCAGTATTACTATCTGTTTTGATTTTTGCTATATATGAATATTCAACGATGGAGGAAAGAACACCTCCTAAAGGGCCAGCAGTTACATTTAGAAAGCTTATAGAAAAGACGAGTAGTGAGTATAGACCTCAGATGATTAAAGATTTAGAATCTTCCTCTCAGGATATACAAGACTTTGATTTAAAATATTTTTTCGATCGGGAATCTTTAACAACTTATCTTGAAAAAGAAATCCATAAGCCTGCTCATATTGCTTTTGAGCACATTAAAAAACATGGCCGATTTAGAGATAAAAATATTGAAGTTATGCCTATGTCTCATAGTCAAGATGAATTTTTATTTCTAAGATATCATTTCAAAAAAAAAATTCCTCCGTATGTTCTAGTTCCTTTAACGATCATTATTGTTGGGTTATTCACAGCTCTTGTTTCAACAATCTTTAATTATAGAGAATTTGGAAAATTTTATTCCAATGCAAGAGAGGTTATTGATCGAATTAAAAGAGGTGACTTTGCCGCTAGGTTTGATATTGATCGAAAAGATGAAATCGGACAATCCATGTTTGCATTTAATGAAATGGCAGAGGAAGTTGAAAAATATGTTGTAACTATTAAGAGAGCTGAAAATAATCGAATAAAAATTTTGCAAGACTTAGCTCATGACCTTAGAACACCGATAGCATCTTTAAAAAATACGGTCGATACACTTGTTCGTAAAAGGGCCAAGATGACTAAAGAGCAAGAGGATGACTTTTTTGATTTAGCAGAAAATGAAATCCTTTATTTTGAAAAATTAGTTGAGGATCTTTTATTTTTGGCAAAAATGAGTGAGCCAAAATATGAATTAAAGTATGAAAAAATTAAACTCAAAGAACTTATTGAGTTTGAAGTTGAACGATTAAAGAAGATGGCCGGCGCAGATAAAAATATATGTTTAGACTTTGATCAGAATATAATGGATTTATTGGTTGATTCCCACCTCTTTAAAAGGCTCTTTCGAAATGTTTTAGAAAATGCACTTTCCTTCGCTAAAAGTGATGTGTCTGTTCATATCAAAATGAAAGATGATAAAGTTGAAATGGACATCCAAGATGATGGTATAGGGTTTTCTGATATGGCATTAGCTGATTTTGGAAAGCGAAAAGCAAGTCGTAGAATCATTAAAGATCATAACGGTCGGGTATCAGTAGGGTTAGGTTCAGTTATTATGCAAACCATTGCAGAATTACATGGTGGAGAAGTCCTTGCTCAAAATAGACTGCAAGGTATTGAAATTGTTGGTAGCTCTGTGAAAATTTATATACCAGCAAAAAAAATATAAGTTTCCACACTTTCATAACAATTTAGAAATATAGTTATAAAAGAGAAGAGATAACTTACAAATGAGACAGTTATTTTGTGAGAGAGAGAACTTCAAACTTTTAAGTCAATCTTCTTATTTAGACTATGGTCGGTCTAATAAAAATGAATCCCAAACCGTCCCCCCTTTTGGAGGTTCAGATGAAAAAAGGTCACTCAATGTGACCTTTTTTTATCTTTATTTTTTATATTGTTGTCACTAGATTTAATAGTAGATTGAATAACAAATACGTTAAAGGTAAAATTAATTTTGAAAATTCAATCTATATAAATAAGAATTAAAGAAAAGAGAAAAGGTTTAAAAATGAGCAAAGGTAAATTTAGAAGTATAAAAGTTGTTGAAAGTTATAAATTAACCCCTCACTTACAAAGAATCCGTTTTACGGGAGAAGACTTGAAAGATTTTCCTCGTGATGAAGAAGGAGCCTATGTAAAGGTCATTATTGGGCAAACCAAAAAAGAGATTGAATTAAGCGGTAAACGACCAAAAATGAGATCTTATACTATTGCTGATTTTGATGATAAAAACCATGTGTTAACTTTAGACTTTATGATTGGCCACCACGAAGGTTTCACTTCTCACTGGGCCGCTAACGCTAAAGTTGATGACGAAATAGTTATTGCTGGACCCGGTCCAAGAAAGATTTATGATTTTCCTGAAACAGACTATTTACTTTTTGGAGATCTAACCTCTGTAAATGCAATTTTTGCGTATTTAAAAAGAGCTCCCAAGTTAGCAACTGGTGATGCATATATTGCGATTTCTTCAGATGAGGACAAACTTGCTATCGATTTCGATAATGGTATCAATCTACATTGGATAGATATTAATGAAGATCAATATTTCCTCAAAGAATTGAAAAGCTATCAACACTTAACTGATAGAACTATAGTGTTTGGAGCTGGAGAAGCAGATGAAGTTAAATTTATTCGTCAATTTCTCAAAGATAAATTTAATAATGTATTAGATCATCATTACTTATCAGGTTATTGGAAGCAAAACAAAACAGATGAGGAATATAGAGAAGAGAAAGTAAAAGAGTAAGTTAACTGACTAGTACCGTCTTTTATTATTCCATTATCTTTGTCATGCTTTAGAAAAACTCAGTTGCTACTCCTAATTATAATTTCTAGAATGGATTAGTTAAATTTTAAAGGAGTGAATATATGGAATCTATTTACGATTGGGGCCTAGATAAAAATAAAGCAAATTTTGTGGCCATGAGTCCAATAGACTTTATAAAAAGATCAGCAGAAGTATATCCTAAAAAAACAGCAATTATACATGAAAAATATACTCAAACTTGGGAAGAAACTTATAAAAGATGCCGCCAATTTGCTTCAGCACTTAAGAAAAAAGGTGTTAAAAAAGGAGATACAGTTGCAGTGATGCTTCCAAACATTCCTGCTATGGTTGAATCTCATTTTTCTATACCAATGATTGGCGCAGTTTTAAATACATTAAATATTAGGCTAGACTCTGAGAGTATCTCATTTATTTTACAGCATGGTGAAGCCAAGGTTATTTTAGTTGATAGAGAATTTTCCGAAGTTATTGCAAATGCAGTATTACGAATGGAAGAACCTCCAATGATTATAAATGTTGAAGATAGTGCTTATGATGGTCAAGGGGAAACTATTGGTGACCTCTTTTATGAAGAACTGCTAAAAACTGGTGACTTAGACTTTATACCAGAGTTGCCTGCCGATGAATGGGATTCAATTGCATTAAATTATACATCAGGTACAACAGGAAACCCTAAAGGTGTAGTCTATTCTCACAGAGGAGCTTATTTAACATCTGTTTCAAATGTTTTAGAGTGGGATCTTGCAAAGCACCCTGTCTACTTATGGACCCTTCCGATGTTTCACTGTAATGGTTGGACCTTTCCTTGGGTTATTGCTGCTAGGGCAGGAGTTAATATTTGTCTTAGAAAGATTGATCCTGAAAAAATATTTGAACTTATTCGTGAGCATAAAGTAACTCATTATTGTGGAGCACCTATCGTACATAGTTTACTTATAAATGCTGATGACATTCATAAAAAAGGAATTGAGCACAAGGTAAAAGCATTTGTTGCAGGTGCAGCCCCTTCAGCGGCTATGATTGAAGGAATGGAAAATTTAGGTTTTGACATTACCCATGTCTATGGACTGACTGAAGTTTATGGGCCAGCTAGTGTATGTGATAAACAAGAGGAATGGAAACAACTAGAAATTGGAGAAAGAGCAAGGCTTAATGCCAGACAAGGTGTGCGTTACCATTTACAAGATGGTATTGATGTATTAGATCCTGATACGATGAAGCCTGTTCCGCGTGATGGAGAAACAATTGGTGAAATCATGTTCCGTGGAAACATAACGATGAAAGGGTATCTTAAAAATCCAAAGGCAACTAAGGCTGCCTTTAAAGGCGGGTGGTTTCATACAGGGGATCTAGCTGTTATATTTACCGATGGATATATAAAAATTAAAGATAGAAGTAAGGACATCATTATTTCAGGGGGAGAAAATATTTCAAGTATTGAAGTAGAGGATGTTCTTTATCAACACCCAGCTGTCATGTTAGCAGCAGTAGTGGCAAAACCGGATGATAAATGGGGAGAAGTTGTTTGTGCTTTCATTGAAACAAAGAAAAATAAAACAGCGACAGAAAAAGAACTGATTGATCACTGTAGACTTCATCTTCCTGGATTTAAAGTTCCCAAGACGATTGAGTTTTGTGAACTACCAAAAACATCTACTGGAAAAATTCAAAAGTTCGAGCTTCGAAAAAGAGTTGATGCTGCTTCAGCTATAGATGTATAGCTATTAAAATAAAAAATGTCTTTAT
>CAYFHZ010000187.1:0-6182 GCA_964342535.1 uncultured Bacteriovoracaceae bacterium
TTTAGACATTCTTGGTCTTCACTTGAGCAAGCCAAATCAGTTTTCTCAAAATGGAAACTTATATTATTGGTTTCTTTAGAGTAATTTATATATTCTACTGTTAACTCACCTTTAAAATCTGACCATTTATCCTCTAAATATATCTTATCACCAGGACTATATTTTCTAAGAATTTCTCTTTGATAGTCTGATAAATCATAATCGTGTTCTATTTCACCGATTAAAATTGTGCTGACTTTATGTCGTCTCAAAAAGTGAAGTGGTAAGTATGATACATAACCTGATTTATAGAGTTTCACTATTTTTCCATAAGGTTCTGAATGATCAGTTTTTATAATATCACCAACTTTAAAACCATTGAGTTCATTTACTTCGAGCTCAGGAGCTTCAGATAATATATTGGTATATTTAAACGGAATTTTATCTTCTAAAAAGTATTTTATTTTATCATCTTTGAATATTGGCTTAACAGCAAGGAAGACTTCCTTTATATCAGATCTTGTATATTCATCTCTGAGGCTCATGAGCTGTGGTTTTTGTATTATTGTTACTGGGAGTGTCTTGTGATTATTATAAATGATAGCAGTATCACCAACTTCAAATGGAAAATTTTCTGCAATCTCTCTATATTTTAAATATTGAGACATACTATTATAATTTAAAATTGTTATTTTTCCGGATAGACAATTGTCATCAAGTACAGTTTGCATCTCAGTAAGATTTATATTTACTTGTGAGAGTATGAAATCTTTTTGACTTAACCAATTAAAACCAAAAGGGGAAGTTACAGACTTTAAAGTAATAAATGCATTTTCATGATGTGGAGTATCTACAAATTCAAACTGAATACTTTGGCTTATTGATCCGTCTTGTTTAATGTTAATTTCAGATATTTCACTAGTAAAGCCTGTTTCGGCAATTCTTGAATTTTGATCCATTTGAACATTTACTTGAAAGTTCACTGTACCATTACTCCATAATGCTCGACATTCTTTTGTATCTTCGAAGTGGTAGAGATCAATATTTACAACAAAACCTAGCTTCTTTGAAGCGTTAGCATTTATACATGTAATACTTATTAATATTAAAAGAAGTTTTTTCATAATTATACCCTTAATTCTCTTTTTAAAACCTTTTGATACATTTTGTATATGAATGTAGATGAGGGCTTGAATTTAACTCTTGAGTAGTAAAAATTCGGTTATATCGATTAAATGCTGCCGATATGAGAGCTTCATCTCTAGTAGGCCCTTCTCCAGACCACGATATCTCTTTATCTACTGCATTCGAAATGGCCTTAGACATCATTTGAGTATAAATCATAGAACATGCCCATTTTTGTGTACTACACTTTAATGATTCCATTTTATTCTCACAGTAAGGTTGTCCCGATCCACCTTCATTAGAGAAATTAGATTCTGTATTCATACATTGTTTGTAATATTCATTTTGGGCAGATGTTTTAGATGTACCAAAACCAACATAATTACCAACTTTATATTCAAAAAATCTTATTTTTAGATCAGTCATAAAATCGACATTATCTGTATAACACATAATGGGTGTAGCAAGTGTAGTTTGTTTGTTGTTATGTTTTTGTATTGTGGATGGACATTCAGGAATATCTTTAAACGCATTTCTTACAGCTTTTTCTTCAGAAGCTTGTCCTAAAAGTGGCTTGTTTTCTCCATATCCCTTTATCGTTTCTCCAGTTATTTGATTATTTAAATGAATATGAGTTGTATAGAGACCTGGGACAATTATAACATAACCCTCATTACCCCTTGTTTGAAAATAGTTTTCATAAGTTCTTAAATCAGTAAGAACATAAGCTGCCGTACTAGCATCAGAGACGATATTATATTTTTTCTTTTTAAGATGTTTTGTTAATCTTTCTTTGCTTTCATTTTCAATATACTCTGCAACTCTGTAGTTATGATTTACAATTTTCTTATCAAGATAAACACTACATGGATCATTTATTTGAGCGAAACTTAACGTAGTATAAGTACATATAAGCAATAGAAGTGACTTTTTCATGCCCGATCCTTTCATTCTTTTGAAATACTCATAATGAATATTTCAATTGATTAGTTTTAAACATAAATAGCATAAGTGCTTGTGCGATGCAGTATTCGCTGTACTTAAGTGTAAATTTTTACATACTTAATTTAGATTAAAGTTACTCTTTAGCTGTGAAAGGACTTTTAAAAGTTTTAAATTTAAAGCACTTAGGTGAATGATCATTAACCATACCAATTGCCTGCATGAAAGAGTAAATAGTCGTAGGGCCAACAAATTTAAAACCACGTTTTCTAAGGTCTTTAGAGATAGTTTCAGATTCTGGAGATCTACTTCTTACTTCATGAGATGTTTTAAGATTGGGTGTGTATTGTATTAAGTAATTTTTAAAACTACCAAATTCTTTAATAACTAATTTCAGTTGATTTGCATTATTTACTGCGGCTTCAATTTTACCTCTATGCCTAACAATTCCTTCATTTTGAAGAAGTATTAAAATGTCATTTTCTGTAAATTTCGAAACCTTTTGAATATTAAAGCTTTTAAATGCTCTCTTGAAATTGGCACGTTTATTAAGAATGGTGAGCCAAGAAAGTCCTGATTGAAAAGACTCAAGGGTGAGCTTTTCAAACAATTCTTGATCACTTAAAGTTGAATGGCCCCATTCTAAGTCATGGTACTTTATATAAGCCTCAGTTTGTGAGCACCAATGACATTTATATTTCCCATCTGTATCTTTAAAGGTTTTATTCATTTTTAGTTTTTATTTCAAAGCCCTGTTTTCGGTAGACTTGTGAGTTTTGAGGAATACTCTTTGTTATCCAGACATTTCCTCCAATAACACTATTTCGTCCTATTATTGTATCACCACCTAAAATGGTGGCATTCGCATAGATAAGACAATGCTCTTCAATTGTAGGATGCCTTTTTACTCCAGTAAGGCTTTTTTCTACACTAAGGGCCCCTAGAGTAACTCCTTGATAGATTTTACAATTTTTACCTATGGTGGTGGTTTCACCAATAACAATACCTGTTCCATGATCGATAAAAAAAGGTGAAGCAATCTGTGCTCCAGGGTGAATATCTATACCAGTTCTTTCATGAGCATATTCAGAAAGAATACGTGGGAAGAGAGGTATCTTTTTTTGATAGAAAAAATGGGCTATTCTATAAATGCAAACAGCGAAAAAGCCAGGATAGCAGATAATGACCTCATTAACACTTTTACTTGCGGGGTCTTCTTCTGCCATAAATTTGGCATCTTCAGACAAAGAATATTCTATGTCTAATATTAATTCAAAAAATTCTTCTATTGATTCAGTAGGAATTTCCTGAGCAGTGTTAATTTCTTTGGATAGGCATTTATAAATATAATTCAGATCAGTTTTCAATGATTTTATTTTATCTTCAAGTTCTTCTTGGCTTTTATAATGAGTGTTCCCCATTTGTGGAAAAAGAAGATGTAGGCAATCAAGAATAAAAGCAATCATTTGTTTTCTACAAAGGTGAGGGCATTTATTTTGATATTTTCTTTTAAAAAGCTCTGTTTCGACGCGCTTGTTCATTCACTTCCTATATTCATAAGGCATAATAAGCTGACTTTAGCATAAACAAACAAAGGAATAAATAGTGAGACCATTAAATAAACAAAAAGACCTTATTGGAAATACTCCTATTCTTAAAATTGAAAGTTTAAGTAAATTAGCGGGGTCGGATATTTTTGTTAAATGTGAGCAGTTTAATCCAGGTGGTTCTATTAAAGATAGAGCAGCTCTTCAGATGGTTTTAGATGCAGTTCATGAGGGAAAACTTAAACCTGGAATGACTATCGTTGAAGGTACTGCAGGAAATACTGGTATTGGCCTGGCCGTTGTGGCCAAGAGTTTAGGCTTTAAACTTATAGTTGTGATGCCTAAAGGGCAATCCGCCGAAAAAGAAAGAATGATTACTCTTTTTGGTGCAGAGTTAAAATTAGTTGACCCATGTCCATTTAGTAATGAAAATCATTTCTATCATACTGCGAGGCGGATGGCAGAAGAAAATCCAGAAACTATGTGGTGGGCAAATCAGTTTGAGAATCTGAGTAATTTTAGGGCCCATTATTTACACACAGGGCCTGAAATAAAAGAACAAATGGCAGGACACTTAGATTTCTTTGTAACAAGTGCTGGTACAGGTGGTACAATTGGTGGTAATTCTGCGTATTTAAAAGATAATATTCCGGGGATTAAATGTTTTCTTATAGATCCTTTTGGCTCAGGACTTAAGTCGTATATGGATACAGGAGAGTTTAAATCTACTGGAGGTTCCATGACTGAGGGAATCGGGATCATGAGATTAGTTGAAAATTTCAAACAAGCTAAATTAGATGGAGCAATGACATTGCCAGATCAGGATTTGGTTACTATTTCTCGGTATGTTCGTGATCAAGATGGTGTTGTTCTCGGCTTGAGCTCTGCTTTAAATGTGGCCGCAGCTTTTAAATTAGCACTTAATAACCCAGGAAAAAGAATTCTAACTTTTCAATGTGACTTAGGAGAAAGATCTTATTCTAAGCTATATAATGATGACTTTTTGAAAACAAAAGAATTAAATCCTAATGAAAATATAAATGATTTAATTCATAGATTAAAGGAGGAGTAAATGAGTTTACTTGATATTGAATTTAAAACGGCAAAAGGTGAAACAAAAACATTAAAAGATTTTTCTGCAAAAGCTTATTTGATCGTAAATACAGCTTCTAAATGTGGACTTACACCTCAGTATGAAGGGTTACAAAATCTTTACAAAGAATACAAAGAACAAGGTCTTGTTATTTTAGGATTCCCAGCAAATGAATTTTTAGCCCAAGAACCTGGAACGGATGCAGAAATACAAGAATTTTGTTCTTTAAACTATAGTGTTGAGTTTCCGGTTATGTCCAAGGTTGTTGTAAAAGGAGAAAATCAACACCCACTTTATAAAGAGTTAACTACAAGCTATAAAAAAGCACTTCAAGTAAGTGACGAGTTTGAGCAAAGACTTAGATCAAAAGACCTTATAACTGGAGCTGATCATGATATTCACTGGAATTTTGAAAAGTTTTTAGTGGATGCTAATGGAAAAATCGTTGAACGATATTTTCCAGATATCAAGCCTACTGATGAGGTCATCACCAGTAAACTTAAAGAATTATTATAATTATAAACTTGTGGTTGAGCAGCGTTCTATTACGCGCTCAACTACTTCTTGCTCTCCATTATCATAAGTAAATGAATAATTTGCCTTAACTAAATCTGGCTCTCTTTCGTCTACATTATGAATAACAGTACATTTTCTTTCCACTCTAAAATGTGCTCCGTTACCGGGACTAAAAGTAGGTCCATCAAAGAAATTTTTGATTTCAGTGCATGCATCTTCAGCATGACCAGTATAGCAATATAGAGTTTTAATACCTTTAGTATGATTAACCATACTATCTACAAATCCCATTGTAAGCCCTTTATCCTCTTGATATGTAATGATTTGATAGTAGTCAGCAAATACAGAACTTGAAAGAAATAGACCCAATAGAATTGCTTTTTTCATATAAACCTCGTTGAAAATTATGAACAGGACCTTTTAGCATACTTCTATTTAATGGGGATGAGTGTTTAAAAATCTTACACACTCTATAAAGATTTATATTCTGATAATTTCAAGTATATAGGCGCATATTTTATAGCTAAAATAGTTTAAGTCATTTAGAAGGATTTGCTTTCGATTTTTCCGAATTTAAAGATATAATTATACCTGTAGAAAAAAAGATATGGCATAAATAGTTCTAAATAAAGGAAATTAATGAAATTTAGAAAAGAGCTAAAAGGTCTTAAGAGAGTTGTTGTTAAGATTGGAAGTGCAGTTATTACTAAAAATGACGGACAAATCGACTCTCGAAAGATGAGACGTATTGTTGATGATATTTGCGAACTTATTGATAATGACATTGAAGTTGTCTTAGTTAGCTCAGGAGCATTTAGTTTAGGTGTCGCATTTTTAAAATCACATATGCCAAAGAAAGGAAGAATTGATCTACAGCACTCAGCGAGTTCAATTGGCCAGCCTAAGCTTATTAATAGGTATTCAATATTATTTGAAGAAAATAGCAAAATTTGTTCCCAGATCTTACTTACTCATGATGA
>CAYFHZ010000188.1:0-6173 GCA_964342535.1 uncultured Bacteriovoracaceae bacterium
TGGCTCAGAAGATTTAATTAGAGGAATTGTTTCTGATGAGTTTGCAGATGTATTAGATAATTACGGTGACGTAAGAAGAACGGAAATTGTTGCTAGATCAGATGAAATTCAAGTCGAAGATCTTATTAAAAATGAGGAAGTAATAGTTACCATTACTCATAAGGGGTATTTAAAAAGAATGCCTGTAGATACTTATAAAGCTCAAAAAAGAGGTGGTAAAGGTGTAAAAGGTGCATCAAGTGAAGATGATTTCTTTACTACAATTTTTACAGCTGAGACACATGATAAGCTTATGTTCTTTACCAATAAAGGTACTGTATTTACATTAAAAGTTTATGAAATTCCGGAAGGATCAAGAACGGCCAAAGGAAGAAATATAATTAATCTTCTTCCTTTAAAGGCAGATGAAAAAGTAACAGAAATTATACCTGTTCCAAAAACGTTTGAAGATTATTATCTCTTGATAGCAACGGAACAAGGATTAGTTAAAAAGACAAAACTTGAAGAATATAAAAACGTTAAACAATCGGGAATTAGGGCAATCAAAATAAATGAGGGTGATGCTGTTTTAGGTGTTAGAGTCACAGATGGTAAGAAAGATATCTTAATCTGCGCAGACTCAGGTAAAATAATTAGATTTGCAGAATCTGATTGTCGCCCTATGGGTAGAGTTTCTCAAGGTGTTAAAGCAATTTCTTTAAACGACGATGAAAGAGCTATTGGAATGGCCATTATAGAAGATGGTATGGAACTACTGTCTGTGACTGAAAAAGGCTATGGAAAGCGCTCTCAAACTGCTGAATATAGAAAGCAGTCTCGTGGTGGTAAAGGTATTATTGCTATGAAACTCACTGAGAAAACCGGAAATATTATCCAAATTAAACCTGTTGAAGAAAGTGATGATCTGATGATTATTACAAACAATGGTCAAGTCATAAGAACCAAAATTTCTGGAATATCACTTCTTGGTAGAAATACTCAAGGAGTTAGATTAATTAATCTGAAAGACGGTGAAGCTGTCGTAGCTGTTGAAAAGATAGCTGATTCGGATGATGAAGAAGAATAATTTACTTTTACTCTTATCTTTTATATTGACCGGGTGTGGATTCTCATCCGGTCTTTATAAAGATATAATACAGGCGCAAGATCTTATTACAGAGCAAAAATACAAAGAAGCTGCTTTGGTATATGAAACAATCCTCTTAAAAAAACCTTCAAAAAATATAAATATCAAAATTAATTTCCAGCTGGGTGAGATATACTCCATTTATCTAAATGACTATAATAAAAGTTTAAAATATTTTATATCAATAGCAGAAAATTCTAATGAACCAGCTTGGCAAATTAAATCATTAGAAAAAATGGGTTCTATATATTTCGATAATTTAAAAGACTATAAACAATCAATAAAAGTGTATGAAAAATTAATAAATGTATCTCCCGCATTACAAAATCAAAATTATTATAAATTGAGGTATGCTATCTCTTATTTAAAACTTAACAAATTAAATGAATCAATAAAAAAATTTAAAGATCTCTTAAAAACAAATGAATCTGAAATTGTTTTAGAATCATATTTTAATATTGGAATAGCCTATTTTTATCAAAAAAAATGGAATAATGCTGTTAAAAATTGGTATGAGTTTCTTAGATATGAAAAAAGAAAAGATAAAATAGTACAAGTAAAATTTCTCATAGCTAATGCTTATGAAAGTAATGAAGAATTAAAAAAAGCATATAATATTTATTATTCAATTCTTGGTGAATATCCTAATACTTCTGTTATAAAAAATAGACTTAATTCACTATATGAAAGAAGAGTTTCAAGGAAAAGATGAGTGATAAAAATCAATTTCTAAAGGCTGCAGGTCTCGCTGTGGGTCTTCCCTCTTCGATATTAGGAATATTTGGATTTCTTTATTATTTAATGAGTGAAGATTTTATTTCACCACTAATTGCTGGATTGATTATCTCTTTATTTATATTTTACACATTTTACTTGATGATAAGATATGCAAATAAAAAATAAGATATATATGAGTAGGTACTTAATTGGTACTTGTTTAAACATTGTATGGCCTCTTATTCTAATGGGGTTAAAAGACTTTATATATGTATATGTGATATTTATTTTAGGAATTATTGTTAACCAGTATTTCTTATTAATTGTAGCTGCAGATTTAATTGGACTTGAAAGCAACAAGTCAATTATTCCTACCCCTATTATGGCCATATTGAAGCTCATAATATTAGTTGCTGTATTTTATGTAGCAATAACTAGCTCAGTAAATAATGAGGCCATATTTATAATATTTTACATTGTGCAACTCGTCGTTTTTGGAGTAAGTTTGAGGTTAGATATAAAAAAATAGCTTGTAAAATATCTATATGATGTATTTAAACACATTTTTAGATTGATAAACTTAAAAGAATTTAATAAAAGATATAGGTAAAAATTTAAGGAAATTTATATGAAATTAGTAACTTTGCTATTATTAACTTTGACGTCTCAAGTCTCTGTAGCGTCAGAGGGATTTACATGGCTCCATGGAGTAGCTGTTGGTACAGGCTTAGCTGAACATACTGTAACATTCATTTTCACTGCTATTATTTTTATTTGTGGTGGTCTAATTTATAGGATGAAAACAAAAAATATTGAAGGAAGTGTCGTTCCTGACAAGAAAGTTTCATATAGAAACGTCGTGGAGTTTATTGGCGAGTTTGTTTACAACCTTGCTAAAGAAACAATGGGGGAAAAGGAAGCTAGGCTTTATTTTCCACTTATGATTTTTTATTTTGGATATATATTCTTAAATAATCTTATTGGTCTTGTGCCAGGTTTTTTACCTCCTACTGAGAATTTTAACACAGGCTTAGCTTTAGGTATTTGGATCTTTATTTATTACAATGCAATGGGTGTTAAAGTTCAAGGTCTTGTAGGGCATATTAAACATTTTGCCGGACCTATGCTTGCTATGGCACCGCTTATTTTCGTGTTAGAAATTATTTCTCACGCAATGAGACCATTAACTTTAGGTTTAAGAATAAGAGGAAATATGATGGGAGATCACACAGTTCTTGCAATTTTCTCTGACTTAGTACCATATATCGTACCACTTCCCTTTTATCTTTTAGGGATCTTTGTTTGTTTTATGCAAGCATTCGTATTTACATTATTATCTATGATTTATATTTCTATGGCGGTTGAAACTCACGATCATGAGGAACACGCGCACTAATTCTTAAGGAGAAAAAAATGGAAGCACAAGGTCTAATCGCATTAGCAGCAGCTATTACAATTGGTTTAGCAGCACTTGGTGGAACAGCAGCTCAAGGTAAAGCAGCATCTGCAGCTCTTGAAGGTATCGCAAGAAACCCAGAAGCTCAAGGTAAAATCTTTACACCAATGATTCTTGGTATGGCACTTATCGAGTCACTAGTTATCTTAGGATTCGTAATTGCATTCATGATTCAAGGAAAAATCTAGTATTTAAATTAACTTTAAATATAAGAAAGAACCTCGCAACTAGCGGGGTTTTTTTTTACCAATTTTTTATTTCATTAAGTAAGAAATTCATTCCAATACTATTTGCTTTATTTTTTCCCCAAAGATCAAAAGCTGTTCCGTGGTCAACGCTAACTCTTTTATAGGGTAATCCTTGAGTGAAATTTATGCCGGATAGGCCATAACGTTGTTTAAAAATTCCAAGTCCTTGGTCATGGTAGCCAAAAATAAATAATTGACTCTTGTCTTTAATTTGAAAATGTATTGTATCAGCGGCCATCATTGGGTGAAATTTTATTGTAGGATATTCTAGTTTAAGTATATCTAAAACATTGGTGATTATTTTATCATGTGTTCCGATAATACCATTCTCTCCACAATGTGGATTAAATCCGGCAAAAAAAACTTCTCTAATATTGCGATCATGGGGCATATTGTTGATACATAATCTAATCTTGCTTAAGATAAAGTTTTTATCACTTAAGGTTGGCAAGACTTTATCAAGGCTAATATGGTCTGTTAGTAATAGAAAATTCGAATCATGACTTAGAAATGTCATGGGTAGATCAGGTTGATTGTAATATGATCTAAATAACTCTGTATGTCCACTTAGGACTTTATTATTTAAAAGAATTTGGTCTTTGGAGGTTGGAAGAGTTAGTAATATATCGTTTTCATTGCAGATATTTATAGCGAATAAAAGTGCAGTCGTTGATTCTGGTTCGTTCTTATTAGTTAATAGTATAAGCTTCAGTTGAACATGATCTAGTATAAGTTTATTATCATCTATTTTAAATTTTAAAGATAAAGACTCTAAATTAGACTTTAAGGTTTCAGCAAAAGTGATAAGTGTAAAATTTTCTTGATTATTACCCTCTAGGTTAATGAAGGATTTAAAGAAAATCTCAAGACCTACGCCTTTTTCATGCCCCTGTGTAACATAGATCATAAATTATTTACGACATAATAATTTAAAATTTCTCTATTGAACCAATTGTTAGAAACAGATTCAGAGCGATTCATAAAGATCTGGTTATAAATCATATTTTTCTGTCTGATAAACTCTGATGATTCAACCAAGTCCTTCTCTATGACATAAAATGAATGAATAAGACCATCTTTTTTATAGATTTTAGAAAATTGCTTTTCGTCAGTTGTTTTGAGAAGTGCAGAAAGTTCTTTAGGGAGATCTTCATCTGAAATATTTCCAAGGTCTATAGTGTCTATTTCTTTATAAACCTCTGGTATGATACCTGTTTTTTGATATTTTAATAATACCTGGGGTAAGTTTTGTTCATCTGTTGAAGTCGCAACAGCATTAGCTGGAAGTGAAAAATCAACAACTTTATATTTGAAACGTAAAACCTTATTATTACTATTGTTTTTAAAGTAATAATTTTTCAATTCTTGATCTGTAATTGTAATTAAAGGAGCAATAATTCTTCTTTGAAAGACGGAATATTCCATTGCCTCTCGTATGAGCTCAAAATATTCATTAAAACTGATGTTTTTAGATTTTAAAAATTGTAACAATTCAGTTCTATTTAGGCCTAAAGACTTTTCAGTTTCATTGATTCTTGATTCTACAGCGTCATCACCAATGACAAAACCTAATTCACTTAGTTTGTCTTTAATTATAAAACTTCTTTGGATTAAGTTAAGGATCTCGAGTTCAGCATATTTATTTTTAGCATAAATAAAAGGAGATATTTCTTTTCTAATGTTAACTGTTTCTTTGATTCTTTTAATTTCAGAAAGAGTGTAAACATTCTCGTTGATTACACCCACAACTTTATCAAGAAGTTTAGCGTAACTTGAGATTGGAATAATAAATAGTAATAGTATTTTAAACATTTTCTAGTGCTTTCTTGTTAATTTTTAGCTTTGCCTTTTTTCTCTTAGCGGCAAAATATTTTTCAATAATTTTATCTCTTTCTACATCATAAAGGATTTTTTTGTACATATTTAATTCAATTTGCTCATATTTTTTTACGCCAGTAACTTTAATAATATGTATTCCGTATTGAGTTCTTATTGGGTTTGTAATAGTTCCAATTTTTTTTCCGTTTATTGCATTGTAGTATTCTGGAGAAAGTCTAACTTTTGGTTGATAACCCATATCTCCACCATTAGGTGCTGTAGAAATTTGGCTATATTGTTTAGCTAATTTTTCAAAAAGGGAAGGTTTCTTAGTAAGTTGGTTATGTAGATCATTGGCAGTACTTACAGCATTTCCAAGTTCATCAGAGCTCGGTGTTGCAGAGACTCTTAAAAGAATTTGAGATGTTTTGTATTCAGGGTATTTAGAATAGTAATCTTTTACCATTTTATCAGTTATTTTAATTTTTTTAAGTAAAGGAGTTAATTCATCACTAATATATGAATGATATATAACATCATTTACCTTTTTTACAACATCAGGACGTTCATCAACTTTTTTCTTTTTTGCCTCTTCTAAACTAATTGCTCTGTTAATAAGATCATTTAGTGATGATTCCAAAGTAACTTTTCTTTTACTTTGCACAAATTTTAGATTTTGTTCATGGTAACTTAACAAAGTTGATTTTCTAATGCTAATACCATTTACTTCTGCAATAACAGGGTCAACCTCAGCATACGATAAATTAAAAGTAATTGTTAAAAGAGTTAATAAAATCCATCTCATAAA
>CAYFHZ010000189.1:0-6173 GCA_964342535.1 uncultured Bacteriovoracaceae bacterium
ATTATAGGTAAAGTCTTTTCCAAGTGTACGAACTTTATCTTTAAAAAAAGATCTTTCAAGTACATGGTTAGGAATAACAGCAATCCCAAGTCCTTCATGAACAGCTTGAAGCATCTGACCAAAAGTATTTATCACAAGACGTGGAGTGATATTTCGGGGTACAGCACCATATTTAAACTTACACCAACTAAAAAAAAGTGGATCTCTGTCTTCAAAAAAAATAACTGGATATTCAACTAGCTCTTTAAGTGTTGTATCCTTATCTATTGCAAAACTCTCATGAGCAGGAACAACAAGTGTCACAATTTCACTGTGAAGTAATTTAGATTCACAGTAACTAGGTGTGAATTTACGAGGCAATACAAGACAATCAAAGTCCCTTGCTTCAAATCCAGCAAGTAAGCGATCTGGATAATCTAACTCTACCTTAATAGATAAGTCAGGAAAATGTGAACTAAACTCGACCATTCTTTGAGCTATCCATGATTTTCCTATTCCAAATAAAGTCCCTAAACTAACAGTACCTAAAATTTGTTGATTATCTTGTTGAATTTCTGTAATGGCTTCTTCGAATTTTTTGCTATATTGACGCCCTAGCTTTGCCAAGCGTTTGCCACCAGGAGTAAGTACCAAGTTTTTACCTTGTCTAGTTACAACTGAAAATCCTACTTTGGCCTCTAAGTTTTTAATATGCTGAGAAACAGCTGATTGCGTTATATGCAAATGCTCAGCAGCAGCAGAAAGACTATCTGCAATATTTAAGGCCATCAAAACTTGAAGTTGGCTATTTTCAATCATAATTCCTCTACTATCTAACCAAATTTGCGACAATCTAAACAATTGTTAAACAATTATAAAACAAACTCAAATATAAGTAC
Organism: uncultured Bacteriovoracaceae bacterium; assembly: GCA_964342535.1. GTDB lineage: Bacteria > Bdellovibrionota > Bacteriovoracia > Bacteriovoracales > Bacteriovoracaceae. The sequence continues at coordinate 879 of CAYFHZ010000189.1, forward strand.
TACTAATATCAAGGTATAGAAAAAAAACATCTTAAGTTCAAGTATTATTAAATCTAAAATCAAGATTTAAGCTATAATTTACATATATATTTGTTTTAATGCTGTTATTAGAAAGAATTTAAAGTGATGAGAATATACGCTAAATTATTATTTGTCTTTAGTCTTGTAATTTTAACTATTTACACTGCAGATTTTAATATAAATAAAGAAAAAGTAGCACCTGAACAAAAAGCAAGCCTCAATCTACAAAAGCAAGAATTAACCCACGAGTTTAATGACTTACTTAATGATACTAGTTTTTTAGCAAGCTCTTCCATCACAATTGATTTCCTAAATAAAAAATCACCTAACATAAATATAGAAAGATACTTTTTAGAGTTTCACCATAAACACAAACAATATGACCAATTAAGACTTCTTGATATAAATGGAAAAGAGCTGATTCGTTCCAATAACAAAAATAACAAAACCTGGTTAACTAAAGTAAAGGATTTACAAGATAAATCAAAAAGAGATTATTATTTAAATTCTCTTTCTTTACAAAAAAATGAGTTCTATCTCTCTCCATTAGATTTAAATATAGAAAATGGCAAAATTGAAACCCCACATAAACCAGTCATTAGACTTGTTACTCCAGTAATAATTGAGAATCAAATAAAAGGGCTCATCGTTCTTAATTATAATGCAAAGAATTTGCTTGAACATCTCTACATTTCAAATTCTAATAATACTGATCATTTTTATTTATTAGATCAAAATTTTAATTGGATTTTAGACACAAAAGAACATAGAGCTTTTCAACATATTATTGAAACAAGTAAAACGCAAAACTTTCTATCAACTTATAAAATATCTATACCACAAATACAAATCTCTAACTTTCAAAACAGATATGGATTTTTTTCTCTTCAAAGGCTAGACGTTACAAAAGAGTTACTAAAAGAACAAGAGCAATATAAATACAATAAATATAAGATTACAAATGATCGCATTTTCTACTTGGCTGCACACAGGTTACCTGAAACTTATGCCTTTGGAATATATAATACATTTCTATATCTCTTAATATATGTTCTAGGTGCGCTTCTTTTATGGGCATTTAGTTTTTACTATAATCAGGAAAAACAGAAAAGAAAAGAAAAAGAGATTCTAAGTAATTCTATTCTAAGCAGTGCTCCAACTGCCATTATTACTATAAATTCAAAAGGGGGAATTCAAATTTTCAACCCTGCAGCTGAGCAGATGTTCCAATACAAAGCCAATGAAGTCATTGGTAGCAATATAAAAATACTTATGCCCTCCCCTCATTTTGAACAGTACGATAACTATTTATTAAACTACAATGGAAAAGAAAGCTCACATATAATCGGAGTCGAAAGAGTCGAAGTTCAGGCCAAGAGAAAAGATGGTAGTATCTTTTTTGTTGCCGTTTCAATAGAGGAAATGCAAATAAATAATGAGGTCTTTTTTACTGGAATCTTAAGGGATTTAACTGAGGAGAAAGAAGCTCAAAAACTAGCAAAAGAATATAATTTTAAAATCAACAATGCACTCGCTGAACAAAAAGTAATAAATGATCTTCTTTTCATTGAGACAAGTTACAAATTAAGTTTAAAACAAAAAGCCTACCATGTACTTAAAGTATTAAAAGAAATTGAATGGCTAAAAAGTGTTGAGGATGCAAGTATCTATATTCACAATGATGAAGCTGAGATTTTCGAATTATTAGCAGCAAAGGGTACAAACGAACAATATTTTGAAAATCATCATAACACTTATATAGGTACATGTGCTTGTGGTGAACTTTTAAGTATGGAATTAGCTCAACATGGAAACACATCCTCAAAGGAGATTATAGAAAAAACACATATAAACATTCCAATTAGTAGAGGTATAAAGTTTTATGGCCACCTTAATCTCTATCAAGACAATCTTGTCTTAAATGAAAAACAAAATTATTTTTTAAGTCTATGTATCGAAATCATAGCGAATATGATTAAACTTCATCTGGATGAACAAAATCTTATTCTAGAGAAAGAAAAGGCCCAAAAAGCGGAGCAAGCAAAGTCTTTATTCTTGGCCAATATGTCTCATGAAATCAGAACTCCCATGAATGGAATTATTGGCATGATTGAACTACTTCAAGAAGAAAATCTAAATGAAGAACATAAAAGACAGCTTCAAATCATGAAAAATAGTGGTGACTCAATGCTTGCTATTCTGAATGATATTCTCAATTTTACTAAGCTTGATAGTGGTAAAACATTGATCGAATCAATCCCATTAAGTTTAAAAAATTTATTTGAAGAAATTTTTCAAGTATTCAGACAAGGTTGTGAGCAAAAAGGAATAAAATTAGAAATCGATTTACCTGACAACTTCCCTGAAAAAATTCTAAGTGACAAAGTTAGATTAACTCAAATTCTTTATAATCTAGTAGGTAATGCAGTTAAATTTACCCATAAAGGTTATATCAAAATGCGTTTAGACATTTTAAATGAAAACTCCGCCTCTTATAAATTAGCATTCATTATTGAAGATACAGGAATCGGTATTCCTCATGATAAAATTGATAAATTATTTGATTACTTTGAACAAGCAGACTCATCAACAACAAGAGAATATGGTGGAACAGGATTAGGGCTATCAATTGTTAAAAAACTTGCCGAGCTACTTGGAGGTGATATTACAGCTAAAAGCACACTAGGGGAAGGAAGTACCTTTACTGCCAGTGTTATTGTAAATAAATATCGTGAAGGTGAGAAAATGAATAAAAGTGAAACAAGAAAGATAATAGATTGGTCACACCTAAATGTACTTATTGCTGAAGATAATAAAACAAATCAAGTAGTCATAAAAAGCTATTTAAAAAAATTAAATATCACACCATTTGTTGCAAATAATGGACAAGAAGCTCATGATTATATTCTATCCCATCCTATTGATATAGTATTCATGGATTGTCATATGCCGATTCTAGATGGATATCAGGCAACAGAGAAAATAAGGAGTTTAAGTTCAATATCACAACCAAAAATCGTAGCTTTAACTGCAAGTATTCTTCAAGATAACATAGATAAATGTACTTCTGTAGGAATGAATGACTTCTTAGGCAAACCTGTAAAGAAAACGGAGATAGAGGCAATCCTTACAAAATACTTTGGACAAGAATAATTTTTCCTCTCTCGCAGCATTAAATCTAATGCTAAAATGATCTAGTGTTTAAATTTTTAGTTATCATTTTATTTTCCTCGTCAATTTATGCAAATAGTTGCTTACAATCAACTCAAGAAGATGAGAATGCAAAAACACTCTTTTAAATTGAATACATCTGTCAGCAATCCCTAAGACATTGTCATAATATATTTAATAATATTAGATCAGATAGTACACAAGCTCCATTCATACCGAATCCATGTACTAAGAAACAAATGTTTAATACTCACCTAACACCTTTACCTATAGCATTTGGAATGAGAACGATAAGTAATTTGTATCAGTTAGGTTAAACAAAAACGTGTTCAGTGTTTAAAGAAAATTTAGAAGTGAATCAGAATCAAATATTTGAAAAACAAATTTGTTACAAAAAAATGAATTAGCTGGACTTCATTATAAGTTCAATCAGATCATTAACTGCTGTCAGGGAAAAAAGAATATTCTAAACAAATATATCTCATGTACTAAATAAAAAACCCAATCCGAAGACTGGGCTTTTTTATAAATTATAAAATATACTTTAGATATAAACTTACTCTTCTTGAGCAAGCTTCCGGGTCGAAGCTTACATAGCAAAAATGCTCGTTCGCATTTTTACTCTTCTTGAGCAAGCTTCTCCTTACGTGCCTTAATAACTTCTTCTTGGATATTAGCAGGACATTCTTTATATTCTGCAAATTCCATTGAATAAGTTGCTTTACCAGCTGAACCAGATCTTAGATCCGTCATATATCCGAACATTTCTGCAAGTGGAACTTGAGCATTAATAACCGTTTCTCCACCTTCATTTGTTTCAGAACCTTGAATAAGACCTCTTCTTGAAGATAAATCTCCAATTACAAAACCTTGGAACTCATCTGGAGTTTCAACTTGAACTTTCATATATGGCTCAAGAAGAACAGCTGAAGCTTTTGAAATACCTTGTCTCATCGCTTGTCTGGAAGCAATTCTAAATGCCATATCAGATGAATCGACATCGTGGTATTTACCATCATTCAGATCAACTTCAACATTGATAAGAGGGAAAGCCGCAAGAGGACCTTTGTCCATAACATCTTCAAAACCTTTTTCACAAGCACCAATATATTCAGAAGGAATTGATCCACCTTTAATATTGTTATTGAATTTAAAGTTTTGATCTTCTTTTTCTTTCTTATCAGCAGTAAGTGGTCTAATAACTCCAACAACTTGTCCAAATTGTCCAGAACCACCAGTTTGTTTCTTATGAGTATAGTCAAAATTAGCTTCAGTTCTAATTGTTTCTCTATAGTTAACCTGAGGTGCACCAACTTCTACATCAGCTTTGTACTCTCTTTTAAGTCTTTCTACATAGATTTCAAGGTGAAGCTCCCCCATCCCTGCAATTCTCGTTTCACCAGACTCTTCATCTGTAAAAACATGGAAAGTTGGATCTTCTTTTCTAAATCTTGCAAGACCTTTAGACATTTTTGCTTGCTGGTCTTTATCTTTAGCTTTAATTGAAAGCTCGATAACTGGGATAGGAACGTGCATCCCCTCACAAGATACATCAAGCATACTATCGTCAGCTACAAATGTATCCCCTGAAGCACAATCAATACCAACAAGTGCAATAATATCTCCAGCACCTGCGACATCAATATTTTCTCTATCGTTAGAATTCATTCTAACCATTCTACCAACTCTAACTTTTTTCTTTTCTCTTGTATTATAAACAGTTTCACCTTTATTTAATTTACCTTGGTAAATTCTAGTATAAGTCAACTGCCCAAATTGCTCATCTGTAATTTTGAAGGCCATTGCAACAAGTGGTTTTTCAAAATCTGGCTCAAGTGTCATCTTTACTTCGCCCTCTTTTGTATCCTTAACTGCAATCGGTTTTGCACAAGACATTGGACTAGGTAAATATCTAGCAACCGCATTTAATAAAGGTTGAACACCTTTATTTTTAAATGCTGATCCCATATAAACAGGAGTAAGCTCTAAAGAGTTAACACCAGCTCTGATACATTTATGAAGTTCTTCCTCAGTTGGCTCTTCACCTTCTAAGTATTTTTCCATAACTTCATCATCATAAGCAGCAACATTATCAATCATTTC
>CAYFHZ010000190.1:0-6171 GCA_964342535.1 uncultured Bacteriovoracaceae bacterium
ACAATTTGGTCTTTATAGAAAAAACCATCACAAGTGGCACATGCACTTACACCCTTTCCAATAAGTTCTTTTTCCATTGGAAGACCAAGGTATTTAGCACTTGCTCCAGTAGCAATAATGACAGTTTTTGCAAGGAATTCTTTACCGCTTTCACATGTTATATGAAATGGTCTTTTCGATAAGTCAGCAGACTTGACCATATCAGTTAAAAACTCGGTACCAAATTTTCCGGCCTGATCTTTCATTCTAGTCATAAGTTCAGGTCCCATAATTCCATCTGGAAATCCAGGGAAGTTTTCAACATCTGTAGTTGTTGTTAATTGGCCACCAGGTTCATGACCCATTATCATTAGAGGTGATAAGTTTGCTCTTGAAGCATATAAAGCCGCTGTATAGCCAGCAGGCCCAGAGCCAATGATAATTAACTCTCTAGTATCCATGGTTAATCCTTTTAAAAATAATTTTAATTAATTTTGTTCTTCTGCAAGTCCAAGACGCTTTTTGATATCGTCAGTTCTATCATCGTGTTCTGGATTCATCTCATACCAGGCTTGAACACTCATTAGTTCATCGGGATTATTTGCTTTTCTGGTTACTTTGAATGTCTTACCAGTTAAGGAACAATCATATTTATAAAAAATCTTTTCTTTTTTTCTTTTGGCCACTTTGTTCTACCTTTTTATTATTTACCGCTATTTATAGAACATAATAATGAAAAACTCAAGTTTTAGGATGTTGTGCTCCGTAACAATATTGTTTTTTTTCATAAACTTAACGCAAAGCCTTTTCAAATGATATGCAAAAGGCAACAATAGTATCTAGATAAGGACATGGATGAACTTACGTATACTAACATTTTTATATTTCTTCGTATATTACTCAACGGGTTATTCGATTACTAGTGATAAAGTGATAATTGAGCAAACGAGTGACTCAAAGCGTACAATCCAAATTAATAGGGGCTATCTGGATAAGATTGGTGACTCCGATCTCGGCTACCTTATAAAACCAGAGAAACTACCTGTTGGTAAAGTTATTATGCGACCTATCGCTAAAATACGAGCGCTTAAAGTTTATCCTAAGAATAGTATATGGATTGCTATAAATATCTATGAAGGTCATTTATTAAACTCCGGTGATAAGCTAACTCTATTATCTCAAACAAAATTTCTACAAGGGCGAAAAAGTTTAAACATTCAAAGACAAAATGTTGTTTTAAATAAAGACCAGAATGAAAACTCTATGCTGGTCGGAGCTGAATCTTTGACCATTAAAGAGAGTGAATTTGAAGTAAGTGATAAAGTCCATGGTGTTGAGAAACATTATGATTCACTGGTTGATGTTCAAGTTATAGATATTGAGAAATGGGATCCTACTTTGGGTGATCATAAAGTCTTTAGAAAAGGTTATTATAGAAGCCCATATTCAGAAGAGTTTTCTAAACATTTTGAAGTTAAAAAATTTGAAAAAATGGTTGTTGCCTATCTCAATAAATATAACGATGTGGATTATAGCTACGAGGACTATATTGCACAAATAAAAGGAAAAAAACCTTTAGATATTTCTGGTTCTCTTGGAAGTTATAGTGACAAACAAAAAGCAAAAAAACTCAGACAGATTCAAGAAGATGAAGAGTTCTATCAAAAAATGAACTCGAAAGGTGATGCTTGGTCACAAGATTATTCAGATGAAGAGTTAAGTGAATATTTGAATCGAATGAGTGAATCACGTGAACGCATTAGAAGAAATAATTTAAGGGCCTATCATTTTAATTATCAAACAAGTCTTTCTCTTGGCCTTAATTTAGTAAATAATGAAAACCTGTCTGACTCAGATACATCTGAGCAGAGTAAATACTCTGGAGAATTTGGCTTTGAAGGATTTTTCTTTAAAGATATAGATTATTTTAGCTCACTTACTCTGGAGCTAAGTGGACGGACAGCACGGGATGCTTATTTTGCAGGTGACTTAAATGTTCTTAGTACAGAGTACAGTCTTGCTTTTCAAATTAATTATTATGCCTTTAATCAACCAAGTACGGTTAATGCACCTGTCGTATTCCTTGGCTTTCTCTACCGCTATGGACTTGCAAGGCTAACAAATAATAGCACAGATGAGGAAGGTAACTATAATATTCAGTCAATGCCAGGACTTAGGCTAGGGATTAAATGGAATATGGAAAGTGGTTATGGATTTAGACTACAAGGTGAATTAGAAAATATTCAAGTGAGTAAAATAGAAAAAAGTGATTCTGAAGGAGTATTACCTGATGAAACGAATTATATAAATGGTCGTCTATCTTTAGGATTAACTAAGTTTTTTTAGGAGAGAAGAAATATGAAGTATTTGATGTTTTGTTTACTTTTGTTACAGAGTGCCTTTGCACTTGAAGTAGATGAAAGACTTACCTTGAGAATTGTAAGTACTTCCGAATCTAAAAAAACAATACTGATTAATAGAGGGATTGAAGATGGTCTTGCTAAAGGTGATCATGCTAAATTTTTTGTTTCAGAGGGGGTCATCGCTAGAGGTGTTTGTATTAAACTAAGTCCAACCAGATCTGTTTGGTCGATGTATCGTCTCGTCAATAATCAATTTTTGAAAGATGATCAAGTGATGAAATTAAAAATAACACCTGCAGTTAAAATAACTAAAGATGAATCTCGTATGCTAGTTAAAGATGATAAGAGTAATAGGCCAGCAGATCCCAGAGAACTTGGTATTCCTCTGGCGGAAGGTGCTGATGATATTAGCTCTACACAAAAAAATCTAGTTTCACCAGTACAGGCTGACCTAATAAAAAATAGAGGACCTGTAAGTATATTAGATAAAAATTTAGAGGCTTTTGGGATGTTTAGTTATTCTCAATATACTCAAACTTCAGATCCTAGCAGTGGTACTGACTCTACTCAATCAGATGTTACAAATATGAGTTTATTAATGGGTGGTGAATGGTATTTTAAAAATAAAGATAGTTTACTCAGTCGTTTTTCACTACTAGGTCAATTTATGATTGAACGTTCAATGATTATGGGACATCTTGGTACTATTCTTAAAGAGGAAGGCACATCTTTTGGAGGAGGAGCTAGTTTTTATCCAATGACTCTTCCCACAAATTCACAGAGCATTATTCCGTATTTAAATTATACTTTAATGATTGGTTCAGTTAAATCATCATTCCAAAGCGGGACAGAGTCTTCAGCTGATGATACGAGTTTAGATGCTTCACTTCTTTCTCATAAGTTTTCATTAGGAATGAAATACTATTCTTCTGATGGATTAGGAGTCAGGCTGGAGTTAGCATATATGATGAGAGCAGACCAGTACTCTGAAGATGAGTCATCTGTTAGTTATTTAGTTAAAAAAATTGGCCCAAGATTACTCGTTGGGATTGGTTACAGATTCTAAAAATAGTACAAATCTTTGGAGTCTTAAATCATGGCCATAAAAAATCAAATGATCAACTCTAGATGCTGAGCGATAGTTTATTGAATTTTGTATAACTTCTATCTCAACATCTTCTACAAACTGTAGAAATTGATTTTTACATATAAAGTGTCTATAAGAATTTGTCTTGTTTGATAAATTACAATCTTGAAAAAAATTATCAATTTGACGTATATCAAACTTATCAAAATGACCCATCGTTATGACTTCACTTATACATTTCTTAGAACCAGAACAAGTAAATATTTGATTTTCACCCAATATATTTGGTTCTAGTGTAATAGACTTATTTGAGATAATACTTAACCATGCCATTGCTAAAATTATAATAAGACCTAATAACTGCATGATTTTCTTTATAAAACTTGATTTCATAGAGGATTTATACATGACTATGATTTATATGGCGAGAAGTTAAGTATTGAAATATTTTTTTATTTTAAGATGAATTTCGCCGATAATAGCTCTATGGAAACTTTTTATTATTTTATTAAAGATCTGGAATTGTTAAAGACAATTCATATTATAGTTGAAAAATTTTGGCAAAGCCCAAATCATACTATTGTTAAACTAAAAGAAGATATTCCAGAAGGGCTAGTTAATGGACTTATTTTTGTGGATTCGGATCTAGAATATTTTCAAGATAGGTTTTTAAATCCTGAAAAATCTAATGTTGTTGTTGTTGTAAATGATATTGTTAATGATTTTGCTGATTATCCCTATGAGGTTTATATTAGTCGAAATCGAGTACTTGGTTCACTCACTGCTATTCTTTATGATTTAAAACATTCACAAGAATTTGATCAAAAATATTTCTCTGTTCATATGGGAAATATTCTTTTAAATGAAATGGCACCTTGTGATCTTTACCTTCGAATAAATCAAGATAAATTTGTAAAAATTTTAAATCAAGATAATGTATATGATTTGGAACTCATTAATCGTTATAAAGATAAAACAGAATTTTTATGGGTTCTTAAAGAAGATTTTTTCTTATATGGTAATTTTCTCTATGGAGAAGAAGATCTTGATCAAAAAGTTTCAGCTCAATTTAGTGTTGAAAATACAGATCATCTAAAACTTGTTTATTCCATGGCCAGAAGTTGTGGAATAGAGCAATCAACTATGAGTTTAATCTCAAATTCAATTAGTTCATTTCAAGAAAATTCATCAAAAAAACTCAAAGGACTATTAGCTAAAATTGATAATATATCTGATAGCTATTTAGTTGCACATTCTCATTTAACAGCATTATTATGTGCTGAACTTACAAAAAGAGAGTCGTGGGCAAAAGCTCAACATACTGATAAACTTATACTTGCATCTATTGTTCATGACCTTGGATTTAAAAATCATTTAAATTCAATTAATGAGGGATTGCCAAAGTCTAAACTTAATGAAATAAACCCAGAAGTAAAAGAAGATATTTTATCTCATATTGATAATGTCATAGAAATACTTAGAGATTGCGAGGAAGTAGATAGCGATATTATAAATATCGTTAAACGTCATCATGGTGCTAGAGGGGAAGACTCTTATCCTCAAGTGAGTCATGCTACTGAATTTGATTTGCTTAGTGGTGCTTTTATATTATGTCATACTTTTTCAGTCAGCCTATTTAAGGTGCAACTTGATACTTCTAAGTATCAAAAAATACTTGCTTATATTAATTTGATTTATAATAAGGGTAATATTAAAAAGAACCTTCCAGCTTTTAATAATATGATTCAAGAAATATTTTCCCCATCCAAGTAATACCAGTATTTGGGCCTATTTACCGATATGATAAATATGTACTTTGTTTTTAGTATATTTATATTTTCAAGTATTTTTAATCTTCTTTGGGCACAAGAAAGTTGTGATCAATATTTAGTCTCAAAAAAAATTATATCGACTGAGTATAGGTGCCAAGAAGTTGCTAAAGAGGAGGCACTTGATAAACTCACTGTATACTTAAATGGAATCCAAGAGGATAATCTTAAAAACCTGTCAGTACAGTTTAAGAAAAAAATGCGTGAGTTAGCACTTAAAGAAACTCTTGCTAAAAGGAATCAATATTTTGGACTTGCTTATAATTTACCTGACTTAAGCGATGATCTCTTACAATGTGGCAAGTCTCACAGTTATGCGAATAAAGACAAAAGAACAAATTATGAAAAACTATTTAGTAACTGGGAGTACTCACCCGCAATGGGTGTTGCTATTCATGAAGGCCATAATTTATATAAAAAAAACAAAATCAACTATGCTAAGAGAAAAGATATTATCACTTTAGATTATATGAATGCTTTAAAAGTAAATAATCTTTATAAGGAAAGTAAATTAATTGAAGAAAAAATAGAAGATGCAGACCAATTACTTCAAACCCACAGAGATAGTTGTTTAAGTAATAGAGTATTATGTCAAAAGGGACATGGCACTTATTTAAAAGATTATAACTGTGGAGAGTATACACAATGTCTTACCAAAGCAGATAGTATTCATGAAAAAACTGTTCAAAAATTAAATGATCAAAGAAGGCCATTTCTTAATATGATTGCTTCTTCCCCCTTGCTCTTTAATAACGCAGATGAAGGAGACCTTACATCTGCTATAAGATCCAATCAGATAAAAACATCGGCTACATTTGATAATATCATGAAGCATATCCCAAAAAATATAGTTGAAAAATACAATGAAGCAGTCCAAAAGGACTCCATAGATCAGCTTCAGAATACAAATCTT
>CAYFHZ010000191.1:0-6156 GCA_964342535.1 uncultured Bacteriovoracaceae bacterium
TTTAGTTGTTGATGATGAAGTGGCCCTCAATGATATCATTAGTTTTAATATTCAAGATGCTAGCTATAAAACTTACCAAGCTTATGATGTCGATACAGCTTTAAATATCATATCAAATAGTAAAATTGATTGTGTTCTATCTGATGTAAAAATGCCCAATCGAGATGGAAAAGATCTAATTATTGAATTAAAAAAAACACTTCCATCTCTACCTGTTATCTTCATCACAGGTTTTTCAGATTATTCAGAAACAGAACTTCTTGAACTAGGTGCTGAAGCAGTTTTGGGTAAACCTGTAGATGAAGAATCTCTCTTAGCTGTTGTAGAAAAATACACAAAAACTTCAAGTAAATGCTAAGTCGTTAAAACTATGAAGAATTTTATTCAAAAAGAATGTAAGAAATTCAATTAATATTTAATTTTGAATGCAAAACAGTTAGACTTCCGGCACATGAGAAGACTCTGTTTATGTATACTAATATTCATCTGCCATAACAGTTTTGCTATACACCTTGGCAAAGTTGATCCCCATTCGATATCTCCAGTTGGTGCCATTGTTAAAATTGAAACTAGTGATTTTAAATATGCAAAATCTTTTGGGTACTACCCTTCTATAAAAGTAAAATGTTCTCTTGTTCGGATTGCAAAAAATAAAGCAATAACTAATACTCATTGTGTATACCCTTATATTAACGAACAAGGAAAATGGTTACAAGATGAGCATCATTCTATATTTGTTTCATTTTCAAAAGATTTGAGTAATTATGGAAAATACTCTGATATTAAACTTTATCCAATAAAAAAGATTATACAACAAATAAATTATAATGATAATCAAAGTGTACAGAAATGGAATCGCTACTTAAATTATGCAGATGATATAACGTGGGAAGAAATTATCAATTATTTTGTTCCTAGAGATATTGCAATCATTGAATTTGAAGTTGACCCAAGAGAGAATAAAATAAATATTGCAAAATTACAAAGTTCTAATAGTTACTTAAATCAAATTCCTGTTACTGTCTCGGGATATGGACCTGTCTACTTTGATAAGCTTGATAATAATGGAATAAGAAGAGTGAATAGTGGAACTCTTGTAAAAAGAATACCTTCCTTTTTCGAAAATGATAACATCTCTTGGTTTGTAGGGGTTCGAAATCAAGGTGGACTTCCTACAGACTCTGGTGGTTTTATTGGGGAAATCAAACAAGGTATTTTTGATCTTCATGGATTGATTGTAATTGCTCCTTATGAGATAGAAACATTAGACAATGAAACAAAAAAGTATTATTCAGCTATAAAACAATTCAGACCTAGAGATATAGTTTGGATTAATAAAATGATAAACAAATTAAATCAAATAAAGAATAGTAACTCTGTTGAAATTCTATATAACGACATTATGAAAAATGGGGATGTGAAATGAAAGCTTTAACAATATTATTATTTTTAACGAGTAATATATGTCTTGGAAACTCGACAGTCATTTTCGAACGTTTTACTGAATCGGGTCTGGAAAAAGAGTACGTTCCTGGCTTTGAAAAGAAATTATCACTCATTCTTATTAAAGACTTAGATGGTATTCCTGCGTCTATCTCAGCAAGATACTTTTGTACTTATAGTGCACTTTTTGATTCATTATGTGTAGTAGATGCTTCCAGTGAATTTGGTAGAGTCGCATCTTACAGTCTTAAATATGCGGCTAACGAAATAAAAATACTAGATAAAAATATTGATTAAATGAAAATAAATACGGCAATCATAGGATTTGGAATGTCTGCGAGGGTATTTCACTCTCCTTTAATTGAAGCATGTGAAGAATTTCATATAAAAACTGTCTACTCCTCAAATGAGGATAAAGTTTTAGAAAAGATTCCATACACCAAGGCTACCAATTCAATAGAAGAAATTTTTGAAGACTCAGAAATTGATCTTATCGTTATCTGTGGACCTAACCACACTCATTATGATCTCACAAAGCAGGCACTCATAAAGGGAATAAATGTTGTTGTTGAAAAACCCTTTGTGGCATCAGTTAACGAAGGTAAAGAATTAATAGAAATTGCCAAAAAACAAAATAAGATCTTAAGTGTTTTTCATAATAGACGTTGGGATTGTGACTTCCTTGCGGTAAAAGACATTATCAAAAATAATCAACTCGGTGACATTCAATTATTTGAAACCTTTTATGACCGCTGGAGACCTATTACTAGAGATGGTAAATGGCGGGAAAAGCCTGGTGTTGCGACAGGTATTCTTTATGATTTAGGCTCACATCTCATAGACCAAGTGATCGAACTATTTGGTGTTCCCCAGGCTGTATTTGGAGATATTGTTGACCAAAAAGAAAATTATGGAATCGATGATTATTTTCATCTCATTTTGAAATACGATAAAACAAGAGTGATCATAAGAGGAAACTCTTTTTCTTTATCTCCTCAGAGATTTCATATTCTTGGGAATAAAGCAAACTACTTAAAAACCGGTATTGACCCTCAAGCAGAAAAACTTGACCAAGGTATAGACCCACTGAGTTCAAATTTTGGAAAAGAAGATCATATCCAGAGTGGTAAGCTTATAACTCCTGATGGTGAAAGATTAATAAATTCACCTCATGGAAATTACATGAGTTACTACAAGCAACTAGCTGAAGCTATTAAAGAAAATAATCCTCAATTAAATCCAGTCAAGCCTCAAGATGCACTTCAAGTGATAAAAATTATTGAATTGGCCATAAAAAGCAATAATCAAAAGAAATGGATAAATTACGAAGACGATTAATTCTTACTTTTTAGAACCACAATGTGGCATTGTCTTTACAGCATAAGGATTATTCGTTTTTTTCATTTGAGCTGGTTGCATCCAATACTTTTTCACCATAGGGCAATAGTATCGACTATAACCCTTAAGCTTTGAGTATTTCTTAGCTGTAGCAAATAATGCTTGAGAAACAATATTCAAGGCATCATAACTATCTATTAACTGACTACTTCTTTGAATGGCTTCTAATTTCTTTTTAGAGAAATTTAGGGCCTTAGATATATTGTCATCATTAACTTGTGAAATCTCTTCTAAAAGTGAACCTGCTGATTTTTTTACTTGGTCATGATTTTGCTTTAAATAAGCATTATATAATTTATCATACGACTTAAGAATTTTTGAAAAATCAGGTTGTGTTTTTTCAGCGCTAAAACAATTGAATGCAAGTAATAAAGGTATAAAAAGAAATTTCATCATAATTCATCTCCTATTTTATTTTGATATATAAAACTAAATATAACTGGTACTACAAATAAACTAATTAACTCGATGGCCATACCACCTAAAGTGGGAATGGCCATCGGCTTCATAATTTCACTTCCTTGACCTGTTGACCACATAACTGGTAATAAGGCCATTATCGTAGTGGTTGTAGTCATAATTAAAGGTCTGATTCTTCTACTACCAGCTTCAATTATACATTCTTTAAGCTTATCAAATGTTTTAGGTTTTGTGTTTTTTAATTCTGCCTTGAGATAAGTCATTAATACTACACCATCATCAACAGCAATTCCAAATAATGCGATAAACCCTACCCAAACTGCAACTGATGCATTAAATCCTCCGAGCCAAAGAAGAATAAGACCTCCTGACGTTACAATTGGTATGGCACTAAATACAATTAAACTAAGCTTCAAGGATTTAAAGCTAAAATAGATAATAATTAAATTTATAATAAGTGACAAAGGAATTAAAAACATTAACCTTTTACTAGCACGAGCTTGGTTTTCAAATTGGCCTGCCCACTCTATAGTATAGCCTTCAGGAATCTTTATTTCTCTTTCAACAATTTTCTTGGCCTCATCTACAAATCCGATAATATCTCTTCCTCGAACATTTAACTGAACAGTTGATCTTAAAGCTCCATTTTCTGACTGAATCATAGATGGACCAATCGTCACCTTTACTTTAGCTAGTTGTCCAACTGGTATATGTTTACCTGAAGGTGTTGGTATGAGAATATTTTTGAGTTCATCAAGTCTATCTCTTAATTCTTTTTTATACCTGACTCTTATAGGATAACGCTCTCTTCCTTCATACATTTGATCAATAGACATACCTCCTACAGCTGTTTGTAAAATAGAGTTTACATCTCCTGTATTAACACCGTAACGTGAGGCCTTAACTCGATCAATTTCAAATTCGACATAAGGCTTTCCATTTATTTGTTCAGCGTATAATCCATATGCACCTTCAATTCTTCCAAGTTTAGTTGAAATTTCACTTCCTAGCCTTTCAAGGACCTGTAAATCTCGGCCAAATATTTTAATAGCAACCTGAGTTTTAATACCAGTTGAGATCATGCCAATTCTTGTTTGAATAGGAAAATCCCAAGAATTTACAACTCCTGGTATTTGAATCATTTCATTGAGTTCATTCATAATATCATAAATACTAGTTCCAAATGGCCACTCGGCTTTTGGCTTTAACTTTATGATTGTTTCAAACATGGAAACAGGTGCTGGATCTAAGCTGGTATCGGCCCTTCCTAGTTTTCCAACAGCTGTTTCTACGAGTGGATGATTTTTGATAATTTTATCTGTAAATGCAAGTAATGATCTTGCTTTTGTGATACTGACATCAGGTGTCGTGACAGGCATATAGAGAATATCTCCTTCATTTAAAGCAGGCATAAACTCTTTACCTATAAAATTATAACTTACAATACCCAAGATTAAACTCAACGTTGGAAGAATAAGAAATTTCATCCTATTTTCTAGTACCCATTTCAAGCATGACTTATAGTTATTTATTAACGTTAAGGAAATTTTATTCTTTTCAATTGGTTTTAAGCGACCTTTAAGTAAAAATATAGAAAGAACTGGGATTAAGATAATGGCAACAAAAACGGCACCTAACATAGCAAGTGTTTTAGACCATGCAAGAGGTCCAAAAAGCTTCCCTTCTGCTCCTTCCATTGCAAACACAGGTATAAAAGTAACTATTGTCGTAAGAACAGCAGTCAATATGGCCGGACCAATTTCTCTTGCGGAATTTGTAATAAGTTTTAACCTCTCATGGCCTTTGAGTTCTGGATGAGAAGAAAGATCTGAGTAAATATTCTCAGTCATAATGATTCCCATATCTACCATTGAGCCAATAGCAATAACTAACCCTGACAAACTCATAATATTAGAGTCTATTTTTAAAAAATACATCAATATAAAACTAATCAATACTCCTAATGGTAATGTTAAACTAACAAGTAATGATGTTTTAAAATGAAGTAAGAATACAAAAATCACTATTGCTGTGATGATGATTTCTTGAAGTAATGCAGAGTAAACTGTCCCAAGTGTATTATCAACCAGAATAGATCTATCATAATAGGGTCTCAAGCGAACTCCTTTCGGAAGTCCATTTGAAATTGTATCAAGCTTCTTTTTTATTCTGTTGATCACATTGGTTGGGTTTTCCCCAAAACGCATAGTTACAATACCACCAATAGTTTCCTGACCATCGCGATCCAAAGCACCTCTTCTAAAAGCAGGTCCGATTTGTACAGAAGCAAGATCTTTCACTCTAATTGGAGTTCCTTGCTTAACACTGACTACCACTTCTTCAATATCAGAAATAGTTTTTAAAAAGCCAATGCCTCTTACAATCATTTCTCGATCGCCTTCTTCAATCACTTCTGCACCAACATCTATATTAGAATTTTTAATGGCCTTAATGATTTGAGGGAAGTGAATATCAAAAGCAAATATTTTATTTGGATCAACATCAATTTGATATTCCTTAACAAAACCTCCTATACTAGCAACTTCTGAAACTCCTTCAGTCGCCTGAAGAGAATAACGAACAAAGAAATCTTGTATTGATCTTAACTCTTGTAATGATTTAGGATGTACACTATTTTTATCATTTTCAAGTGTGTACCAAAAGATCTGACCAAGCCCAGTTGCATCTGGCCCCAAAGTTGGTGTAACTCCTGTTGGTAATTGAGAACTTGCAGTTGATAGTTTTTCTAACACACGACTTCTTGCCCAATAAAAATCAACATCATCTTTAAAAATAATATAGACCGTTGAAAATCCAAAGGCTGAAGTTCCTCTAACACGGTCAATCCCGGGTATTCCTTGCAACAAAATACTTAATGGATATGTAATTTGTTCC